>QHNB01000069.1 GCA_003217965.1 Verrucomicrobiota bacterium
TGCCGGGAAATGCAAAAAATTTGGCAAGCAAATGATCGCTGCCTCCAGGTCGGGATCGTCTAATAAAGCGTGGTAGTCGGTAAATACGACGCCGGGCTGGTGCTCTTTCACGAAAGCGTCCAGACGTCCGGGATCGTTATCTGCGCAGGAATGGAGTCGAATGTTTGGGAGCGCAGCGATGGCTTTTGCATGCTGCTGACCCGGCCAGCCCACGCCAATAATGCCGATATTGAGCTGCTTCATTCCGCAATTCGGCTGCGCTGCCGCTTTAATTCCGAGCGCTTGCGTTTCGATTCCAAAATGCGCCCGCACGCTCGGCACTCCGTTTTTTCTCGATCGCTTCGAGCAACCGCCTTCGAGCAATGCGGCGGTTCATACCCTGTGAGCGCGCCTCCTGTACCGTTACGCTGATTCCGCTCGGCCGATGCAACAGCGTGACCGCAGTAGAGACTTTATTCACGTTCTGCCCGCCGGGACCGGAAGCGCGGGCGAAGGATTCAACCAGATCGCCAGGGTTAATCCCTGCGGACCGCATCCGCTCGTCCATGGTGTCGGGTGACATCTCTTGCAGCCTTGCGATACCCAACCTGTTGTCAATGGGGCCGATGGAGCAGTGACTTGTGTTCGGGTCCCGGTTCCGATTCGATTAGCCCCAATGGCTACTAAAACTTCTCAAGGGAACCGCATCTTTTCGATTCAGACCGCCGCTCTCGCATTTGTCATCATCTCACAGACC
This sequence comes from Verrucomicrobiota bacterium, assembly GCA_003217965.1. Taxonomy (GTDB): domain Bacteria; phylum Verrucomicrobiota; class Verrucomicrobiia; order Chthoniobacterales; family UBA10450; genus AV69. Next base: position 737 of record QHNB01000069.1, read on the forward strand.
TGCATCGCGCAAACTTCATCCCCTACTCCGCAGCCGATCGCGGCGCCAAGCCCTTCGGTCCCGCCCACTAATTATGATCTGCGCTGGGGGGTGAAGATCCCAATGCGCGACAAGGTCGAGCTCAACGCGACGCTCTACCTGCCCAAATCCAAGGAGCCTTCCTCGCCGTCGCGAACTCCGGTTATTTTTACCCTGACGCCATACATTTCCGACAGCTACCACGCGCGCGCAGCCTATTTCGCAGCACATGGTTACGGATTTGCACTTGTTTGCGATGGCAAAGTCACGATGGGGGGCGGCTCTTACGCCGGCTTCGATCAATGGGCTACGGCCAAGGAGCTGCCGCCACATCTAACGACGATCGTGCCGGTGGCGAGTGCCCATCCCGGCTTCGATTTTCCTTCTACCAACAACGTTGGTATTTCTTACGATGTGCAGTGGTTCACGCTGACCAGCGGCCATACCGGTCAAGAACACTTGTTTGCCGATTCAAAATTTTGGCCTGCTAAATTTTTGGACGCTTACCGGCAACACATCGCGTTCAAAACACTCGACCGTTTCATTGGAAATCCGTCAGTGAATTTTCAGCGCGTTGTGAGTCATCCCATGCTGGACGCCTACTACGAGGCCATGGTCCCCACGCGGGAGCAGTTCGCAAAAATCACGCTTCCGATTCTCACCATCACTGGCCAATACGATGGGGACGAACTCGGCGCGCTCACTTTTTATCGCGATCATCTGGCGAATGCATCCCCAGAGCAGCGGGCGAAACATTTCCTCCTCATCGGACCATGGGATCACGCTGGCACGCGGACGCCGACTGATGAAGTTGGCGGCGTCAAATTCGGCGGTGCGAGCATGCTCGATCTCAACGATCTGCACCGTCAATGGTACGACTGGACATTAAAGGGCGGTTCTAAGCCGGAGTTTCTGAAGGAACGCGTTAGCTATTATTTGCTGGCAGCAGGAAACAGCGGTGCAAATGGTGAATGGCGATATGCGGACGATTTCGAGAAGTTGACCGCAAACCATCGATTACTTTTTCTCGATGGCACAAACACCGGCGCGCATGGAGTATTTCGTTCCGGCGCGTTAACAGAGAAATCACCGCCACCGGGCAGCGATGATTACGTTTATGATCCGTTAGACTTGCGGCGGGGAGAGCAGGTGGACAGTGAGAGCAGCGAGAAAACGGCCGGGATTGATCAACACTTCGCTCTGAGCCTTGGCAATGACGGACTTGTTTATCACAGCGAACCGACAACGACCGACACTGCCCTGATCGGTTGCCCGAAGCTTACCCTCTGGCTTTCACTGGATGTGCCCGATACCGATCTCAGCGCCGATCTCTACGAGATTTTGCCGGACGGCACCAGCATCGCGCTTTGGAGCGATGTGCGGCGGCTCCGATATTGCGAATCGCCGCGGGAGGAGAAGTTGGTTAAGCCCGGGGAAGTTGTGCGATGCGATTTTGCGCCGGGGCTGTTCGTGGCACGTCGGATTGCCAAGGGAAGCCGGCTGCGGCTTGTCGTGACATCACCAAACTCGATTTTCTTCGAGAAAAATTATAATTCCGGTGGAGTAGTGGCGGACGAAACCGCGGCGAATGCGCGAACCGCTCATATCCGCATTCTTCACGATGCGCAGCACGCGAGCGCGCTCGACGTCCCGTTCGTCGCTAACCCATAGTATCGGCAACTATTAATTAAGCACTGCCGATGGCCGGACTCGAACCGGCACGGGCCTTTCACGGCCCAACGGATTTTAAGTCCGTTGCGTCTGCCATTTCGCCACATCGGCGGGACAACGCATTTTACGTGCTCCAATGCGCAGACCCAAGGGTTTTCGCCTTACGTCCGCGGGCCGCGGTGCGAGCGAAATTCTTATGCAACGGCGATCAGCCGAAGCGACCGCAACTCAACGAAAGGATATTTTATGGGCAAGCTCGATGGCAAAAAAGTGGCGATTCTCGTCGCCGATGGATTTGAACAAGTGGAGATGACCAAGCCGCGCCAGGCATTGGATGATGCCGGGGCAGAAACGAAGATTGTTTCCCTGAAAAGGGGAAAGATTCAGGGAATGAATCACATGGAAAAGGGAGATAAATTCGATGTCGATCTCACTCTAGATGAGACGCGACCGGAAGAGTTCGATGCGCTGATGATTCCGGGCGGTTTATACAACCCGGATGCGATGCGTTCCAGCGAAGAGGCGCTCGATTTTTCGCGCCACTTCGTCAATGCCGGCAAACCGGTGGCGGCGATTTGCCACGGGCCACAGGTGCTGATCAGCGCGGGTTTAGTGCGCGGAAGAAAGATGACCTCGTGGCCGGCGATCAAAGTAGATATGCGGAATGCAGGCGCTAATTGGGTCGACCAAGAAGTAATTGTTGATAACGGCCTTGTTTCCAGCCGCAAGCCCGACGACATCCCGGCATTCAATAAGAAAATGATCGAGGAATTCGCCGAGGGACGCCACGCCAGGCAGGCTCAGATGGCAGGAGTAGAGCTCGAAACATAGTTCTCTAGCCTCAGTCATACCAGGCGATGCGAGGGACCTCGCCTGGCTTTGCGAGGTCTCTCGGTCTGAGCTCGCCAATGGGTGGCGTCCGTTCGAGGGACGGACGCCACCGGTCTTGCCTGTACGCCTCGGAATGGCCTTGCAACAGCGCAGCCAGCCTTTCACCTTTCGTCGTCACCCTCGCGCTCATGACGACCGCCAACAAGATCACTCTGGTTCGGATTCTCATGATTCCGGCTTTTGTGACGATGGCTATTTATTATGGCCAAAGCATCGAGCGCGGAGCCCCACTGGAATGGCAACGATTTACCGCGATTTTAATTTTCCTCGTCGCATCCATCAGTGACGGTCTCGATGGTTATGTCGCGCGCCGCTACAATCAGCGCAGCTCTCTCGGGGTAATCCTCGATCCTATTGCCGATAAGGGTTTGCTTCTCAGCGGAATTATCACCTTGAGTATCAGTAACTGGAGTAAAGTCGATCCAGAGTATGGCCGTTTTCCCGTTTGGTTCCCGGTCCTGGTCATTTCGCGCGATGCCGTTATTCTCGTCGGAACGGCCGTCCTCTATTTCTTAGTCGGTCATGTGAAGGTGAAGCCAAATTGGACCGGAAAGGTGGCAACCGTTCTGCAAATGATCGCGATCGCATGGGTGATGTTGCAGCTGCAGTGGGTGCCTCTGATCTGGGTCGTCGCCGCGGCGGGCTTATTCACTCTGATCTCCGGCATTATTTATGTCCTCGAAGGCGTGCGGCAACTTCAAGCCGAAGGCCACGCCAACGCTCGCTGATTCGCGGGCGCACCAATGAACACCGGCCCCAACGTTGCGATTATTGGCCGACCCAATGTCGGGAAATCGGCGCTCTTTAATCGGATCGCGCGACGCCGCATTGCCATTGTTCATGGCGAACCCGGTATCACCCGGGACCGCATCTCGACGGTAACGGAAGCTGCCGGCAAGAAATTCACGCTTTGGGATACGGGGGGAATTATCGGTGGCGGTGAAACGGAATTGACTAATCAAGTGCGTGCGTCGGCCGAACGCGCGATGAAGGACAGTGATTTGGTTCTCTTCGTCGTCGATGCCCAGGAGGGTTTGAACCCGATTGATAGCGATCTGGCGCGGCTTGTTCGGCGCCAACACAAACCGGTCCTGCTCGTTGTTAACAAGGTGGATCATCCTACGCACCACTCATACTCGGACGAGTTCGCCCAACTTGGGTTTGACAAAGCGTTCCCGGTCAGCGCCGCGCACGGCACTAATGTCAGCGAATTACTTTCGGAAATCGGACGTTTGCTGCCCAATGTGCCGGAGACTGCTGAAACTAGAGCGACCGACGCAGTCAAAGTCGCGATCGTTGGTCGTCCAAACGCGGGAAAATCCTCGTTGATCAACGCGCTGGTGAGAAATCAACGAAGTATCGTGAGCGAATTACCCGGCACGACGCGCGATTCCGTCGATATTCAATATGAGCGCGAAGGTCGGAATTACGTTTTTGTCGATACTGCGGGCATTCGCGCACGTAGCAAACATTCTACTTCCGTCGAAGTTTTCTCGGTGATGCGCGCGGAAAAAACAATTGAGCGAGCCGATATTTGCGTTCTCATTGTCGATAGCACTGAGGGAGCAAAACGGCAGGATCGGCGGATCGCGGGATTGATTCAAAAAGCCAGCAAGCCCTGCATTATCCTTCTTAACAAATGGGATCTGGTGCGCCCCGCGCGCAACCAACGCGGCACGATGGACGAGCTGATTGCGTCAGCGCGTGCGGAACTTTTTTTTATCGACTACGCTCCCGTGCTCGTGACAAGCGCCCTTACCGGAGAGCACGCTGATCGGATTTTTAAAATGATTGAACGCGTCCGCCAAGGTGCGCAGGCGCACATTGGCACCGGGAAATTAAATCGTTTACTGCATGCCGCCATCGCCTCGAATCCGCCCGCGATGCGAGGTGGTAAACGGTTGAAATTATTTTACGCAACTCAAGCGCCCAATCAGACACATCGCCCAATACCGCCTCCCGAATTCGTCTTGTTTGTCAACGCTCCGGCCTTGGTCAGCGATCCTTTTGCCCGTTTTCTCGAATCAAAAATTCGTGAGGCCGAACCTTACATTGGCTTGCCCGTTCTGCTGAAGTTTCGCGCTCGCACCGAAGGCAATTGACCGTTCCGCTTCCTCAAATCCAGGAGCAGTTTGATCGAACGTTCCGGCGGCACATTCTGTCTCACAAGCACGAATGAAATCGACGCAGGAAATTTCCGAGGAAGTCAAAGAGCTTGGCCGCTGGATCGTGCCATTGCGAGAGCAGGTCGCACATGTGGTCGTCGGTCAACGATATCTGGTTGATCGGCTCCTGCTCGGTCTCCTGGCAAACGGTCATGTTCTGCTCGAAGGCGTCCCGGGTCTGGCCAAAACGCTCACCGTCAAAACCATTGCGGCATGTATCCGAACAGGATTTCAGCGCCTCCAGTTCACGCCTGATCTTTTGCCGGCCGATTTGATCGGCACGCTTATTTACAATCCACGTGATGGCGAATTCACAACGAAATTTGGACCGATTTTTTCCAATCTGATCTTGGCGGATGAAATCAATCGAGCACCAGCCAAGGTCCAAAGCGCGTTGCTCGAAGCTATGCAGGAACGCCAGGTTACGATCGGCGAAAAAACATACCCCCTGTCTGATCCCTTTCTGGTCTTGGCCACGCAAAATCCGTTGGAGCAAGAGGGCACTTATCAGCTTCCCGAAGCGCAACTCGACCGTTTCATGTTTAAATTGAACGTCGGTTACCCGCAGAAAACCGAGGAACGCCGGATCCTCGATTTGATGGCGACTTCCTCACCCGATCTCACGGTTTCCGGCGTGGTTGACCCCCAGCACATTATCACCGCGCGCGAAGTCGTGAACAATATCTACATCGATGACCGGGTGAAGGACTACATCGTCGATATCGTTTGGGCCACGCGCGAACCGGCCAAGTATAATTTGAAACTGGAAGGCTTGGTTCGCTACGGTGCCTCACCCCGCGCTACGATCTATCTCGCGCTCAGTGCCCGCGCTCACGCCTTTCTCAATGGACGCGGTTATGTCACGCCCCAGGACATCAAGAGCATTGGCCCGGACGTCTTGCGACATCGGATCATTGTCAGCTACGAAGCGGAAGCGGAATCGATCACGAGCGAGACGATCGTCGAACGTATTTTTGCTGGATTACCGGTTCCGTAACGCAATGATGGCGGCGAGGGAAGAGCGCGCAGAAGAAATTCTGCGGAAAATCCGCGGCTTGGAGATTAAGACTCGCGCTTTAGTCGAGACGGCGTTCGCCGGCGACTATCACAGCGTATTCAAGGGACGCGGAATGAATTTTGAAGATGTCCGCGAATACCAACCCGGTGACGAGATTCGGGCCATCGATTGGAATGTAACAGCGCGGCTCGGTAGCCCTTTCGTTAAGAAGTTTACCGAAGAGCGCGAATTGACCGTGATGTTGATCGTGGATGTAAGCGCATCCGGCAACTTCGGCAGCACCGCACAATCCAAGCGTGAGCTGGCCGCCGAAGTGGCCTGCCTGCTGGCATTCAGCGCGATCCGGAACAACGACAAGGTAGGGCTCCTTCTATTTAGCGATCGGCTCGAACTTTTTATTCCGCCGAAGAAAGGCCGATCGCACACGCTGCGCATCATCCGCGAAATTCTGTTTTTCGAGCCGGCCGGGCGCGGCACAGATGCCGCGGTCGCCCTCGATCATCTTAACCGGATCATTACACGGCGAGCAGTTGTTTTCCTGATTTCCGATTTTCAGGCAGGCGATTTTTCGCGCGAGCTCGCGGTCACAGCGAAGCGACACGATTTGATCGCGCTCCGGATTCGAGATGAACGCGAACGCGTTTTGCCAAATATCGGCATTATCACTCTGGAAGACGCCGAAACGGGTGAACAGATCGAGATCAATACCGCCGACCGCAATGTCCGGGCGCGTTTTGCCTCGACGGCGGAGAAGCAACAAACGGAACTCGCACGCGTGTTGCGGCGAAACAAAATCGATCGCATCGATCTCCGGACTGGTGACGATTATCTTCCGGCACTTCGCTCCTTCTTCAAGAACCGGGAGCGGCGAATGATGATTCGATAACAATGACTCTACTCGCTCAGGAATTTCACGACATCGCTCCGCCGCTCGATTACTCGCTCATTCCCACATGGGTGATTTTCGTGGCCAGTGCTGTCGCGCTGTCGCTGGTCGGATTACTAATCTGGTACGCTCGGAAATTTCTTCGGAAGAAAGAACCAGCGCGATCGCCACGCGACCGCGCTCTTGATGCGCTCGACACGATCGAGGCGGCGATCGAAAGAACGCCGCCTTATCAATTCAGCATTCGCGTGTCCGACATCGTGCGGCGTTACGTCGTTGAGCAATTTGACCTGCCGATGACGCGTCAAACTTCCGTCGAGTTCCTAAACGCAATCGCTACCGCTCCAAAGTTCAGCGAAGATGAAAAAGCGTTACTGGCCGATTTTTTGAACCGTTGCGATCTGATTAAATTTGCGCGCTATGAGGCCACGACAGAAGAAAGCCGTCTCTTATTGGATGAAGCGCGCCGTTTTGTGAAAGGAGGAGTGCTTGTTCCCGCATGAATGGCTAAATGGCCAGACACTCAGCTTCGAGCGTCCCTGGCTCCTGCTTTTCCTGTTATTGATTCCAGCCCTTGCGTTATTGCGCGGAAAGATTGGACCCAAGGCAGCAGTCATTTTCTCGGCAACTTCTCCATTCCGTGCGATTGGAAAAAGCAGCGCCAGTCGCGCTGGTCGATTCCTTCGCGCTCTGGTTTGGCTCGCCCTCACCGCCTTTATCATTGCGATCGCCCGACCACAGCTCGGAAAAAGCCTTACCCAAGTGGAAGCGAGTGGAATCGATATCATGCTCGTGCTCGATGTTTCTGGCTCCATGTTGACGAAAGATTTCACCATCGGTGGCGAAGAGGCGACTCGTCTCGACGCCGTCCGAGAAGTAACGCGCAAATTTATTGAGAGCCGGCCGAACGACCGGATTGGCATCATCGCTTTCGGTACTCAGCCCTACGTCGTCAGTCCGATGACACTCGATCACGACTGGCTGCTGCAGAATCTCGATCGAGTGCGTATCGGATTGGTGGAAGGAAATACAGCCATTGGTTCGGCCATGGCCGCAGCCGGCAATCGGCTGAACGACAAACATTCGAAGAGCCGCGCCGTCGTTCTCCTGACCGACGGCGACAACAATGCCGGAAAGATTCCACCCAACACCGCGGCTGAAGCGCTGAAAGCTTTGCGGATCAAACTTTATGCCATCGGCATCGGAACCAACGGCATGGCGCCGTATCCAGTTTTCGATCAGCGCACGGGTAACCCGGTTACCGATGCCGTCGGCAACATTCTTTACCAAAACGCCCGTGTATCCTTCAACGAATCCGGTCTGCGCGAGATCGCGCGTATTGGTGACGGCAAATTTTACCGCGCTACCGACACGAAATCGCTCGAAGCGATTTATGCCGACATCGACAAGCTGGAGAAAACCAAGGTCAGCTTGCGGAAATATCAGCAGTATCGTGATCTATTTCCTGACTGCATTGCGATCGGATGCGGCTTGGTCATCGGCCAGTTCATTCTCGGGCAAACGATTTGGAAACGACTGCCGTGAACGCCGTGATTTTCCGGTCAATCGCACTCTACAAATGCGCTAATTCTTCGCGCGCTCAGAAAGCTGCTGGAGATCGCGTCCGAAGGTCGCGAACCACCTCATGACATTTGGTGCGCCGGAGTGGTTTTGGGCATTCGCGATTTTGCCGGTTCTTGTTGCGCTATACCTGCGCGCCGAACGACGCCGGAGGATAATCCTTCGCGAATTCATTTCGCCGCGTCTCTTACCGGAGCTCGCTGGAAACGTGGATCGTACTCGCCGCGCCATCCGCTTCATCTGCGTTCTTTTGTCGATCGCATGCGCGATCACCGCGCTGGCCAAGCCTCGTTGGGGTTATGCTTACGAGGACGTGAAACGGCGGGGCCTTGATCTTCTTTTCGCGGTGGACACCTCGCGAAGCATGCTTTCCAACGACGTCTCACCCAATCGTCTCGCCCGCGTCAAGCTGGCGATACAGGATTTGATTAACGATCTCACGGGAGATCGCATTGGATTAATTGCGTTTGCCGGGCGGGCCTTTCTACAAGCACCACTGACAATCGATTACGATGCAGCGGTGGAATCGATCAACGATCTCGACACCAAGACAATCCCGGAGGGCGGCACGAACATTAGCGAAGCGATCGCGCTGGCCGTGCAGACGTTTGGCAAGACTGCCACCGGCAATCGTGCCCTCATCATTTTCACTGACGGCGAAGAATTGAGCGGTAACGCCGTGAAAGAGGCGAAAACCGCCGCCGATGCCGGCATCCGCATTTTTACTGTCGGCGTAGGAACAGCACAGGGCTCATTGATTCCAATTGAGAGCGAGAACGGGAGCGCATTTGTTAAAGATGCGAAGGGACAAGTCGTGAAGTCACGGCTTGATGAGAACCGGCTGCGAGAGATCGCGCAGGCAACTGGTGGCAGCTATTTTCATCTCGAGAATGGGCCGCAAACCATGCGCCAGCTCTACGAGCAGGGACTGGCAAAATTGCAGGCCGGCGAAATCGACGCCCGTCTCTCTCGTCGACCGATCGAGAGATACGAGTGGCCACTTGCGGCCGCCATTCTTTTCTTAGCTGCGTCGGTTTTTATTAATGACCGGAAAAGAAGGGCGCAACCGGCAGTCGTTCGTCCATTAGCGACCGTTGCCCTAGTCTTGCTAGCCTCAAACGTTTTCGGCGCTGCTCCGGGAATCGACGAATACCGGCAGCAAAAGTACGACGAGGCGCTGCACCAGTTTCAAACCGTTCTATCAAAACATCCGCAGAATCCCGCAGCCGACAAATTGGCCTTCGATTCCGGTGCGGCCGCCTACAAATTGCGGGACTACGATAATGCCTTACAAGCATTCAGCCAGGCCTTGCTTTCGCCGGACACGCAACTGCAAAGCAAAGGCCACTACAATTTAGGCAATACCTTGTATCAGCGAGGTGAGACACAAAGAGCGGAACAGAAAAAACTAAGCGACTGGACTGATGCGCTGAAACATTACGAGGAGACGTTGAAAGTCTCGCCGCAGGACAAAGGGGCGAAGGATAACTACGAGTTCGTGAAGAAGAAGATCGAGGAGCTGAAAAAGAAGAAGCAGGAGCCATCCCCCACTCCGGCTCCGCAACAACAGCAAGAGGACAAAAAGAAACAGCAAGAGAATCAAGATCAACAAAAGCAAAACCAATCAAAGAATGGGCAGCAGCAGCAAAACGAGAAGCAGCAACAGCAGCAGTCACAGCAAAATCAGCAGCAACAACAGCAGGAGCAGCAGAACGGAAGTGAGCGTCAGCCGCAACAGCAGAACAACGATTCCCAAGGCCAATCGTCCCAGCAACAGCGCGAGCAAAACAATGGCAAGTCCTCGCCGTCACCTTCGCCTAGCGGCAGCCCGCGAGCTGAGGCGTCGCCATCGAATAATCAGCAAAAACAAAATCACTCGCCTTCTCCATCGAACGGATCCGCCTCTGCAAGCCCAAATCAGTCGAACTCAGGTGGCGCCAGTCTGTCTCCATCACCAGCTGAGAACGCCGAAGCAAACAATCAGGCCACGCCCACTCCCTCGACTTCGCCCGAAAAGCAGCGTTCTGGTGAGATAAAGGCTGCTGGTGATCAAAGTGACGAGAAACAAAAGCAGGAAGCTGCAGTTGCAGAGGCAAAAGCTGAGCAGCGCGGCGAGATGAGCCCGCAGCAAGCTGCCCAACTGTTACAGGCCATGAAAGACGAAGAAGCGCAGGTCCAGCTCAATGAACGCAAGCCGATTCATCGTGTCTATAACGACTGGTGAAAGGCGGATGAGATCGCTCGTTTTGATCAGGATGACGCTCCTTTTAATCGGAGCGTTGATAAGTACCGAGGCGCGCGCTGAATCCCCCAGCGTCACGGCCGTACTAACGAGCTCCGAAACGGCACTGGGTCAACCGGTTCAACTCGAAGTAAAAATCAAAGGCACCACGACTGCGACACCTCCGCAAACCATTGCGGTTGACGGTTTGCAAATTGCCCTGACTGACACTCGCCGTTCTTTCGAGATGCATGGCTTTTCCTCGGTCGAATCGAATTTGTTCTATGGCTACACCATCATGCCGATAAAAGCCGGCATCTTCAAAATACCCCCGCAGCCGATTCGCGCGGGGAACATGACATTACACACGCCCGAGCTGACTTTGCATGTTACCGACGCACCAAATCGCGGGATCACGCGAGGAAACCAGGGAGCTACTCCCAATGCGATTGCGGGTGAGGACAAGCTGGCGTTTGCGGAACTGGTCGTGCCAAAAAAGACGGCCTATGTGGGCGAGATCATTCCGATGATACTGCGAATCGGCTTCAATTCACGAACGAAAGTCCTGGGCAGAGAACCGCCTAATATTGGCGGGCAGGGATTCACAATCCAAAAATTAGGCCAGGAAGATCGGAATCTTGAGACGATCGGCGGCCGTAGCTATCTCGTTTATAGCTATAAGAGCGCAGTTTCCGCAGCGCGCACTGGGAACTTCCAGCTCGGCCCCATCGAAACCAAGGCAGTGATTCTCGCGCCACGGCGCGGCTCCGGAGTTCGACGCACGCCATTTGATCCTTTTGACGGCGACGATCCATTTGCGGACCCGTTCTTTAGCGATCCGTTCAGTATGCTGGGTGAGCGTCGCGAGATTACGGTCAAGAGCGATACCATCCCGCTCGAGGTAAAGCCTTTGCCTGGTGGAGCGCCGCCGACGTTCACCGGGGCCGTCGGAAATTTTTCGCTGACGGCAGACGCGAATCCGAAACGGGTGCAAGTAGGCGATCCTATCACCGTCAAAGTTGAGGTCGCCGGCCGCGGGAACTTCGACCGGGTGAGCGCACCCGATTTAACCGACGAGAGCGGGTGGCACAAGTATCCACCGTCCTCAAACTTCAAGCAGGACGATGACGTAGGGATCAGTGGAACGAAAACATTCGAAATGGTGGTATCACCGAACGAAAAAAAATCGGCTCTACCGCCGGTGGCCTTCAGCTACTTCGATCCAGTGAAAGACAAATATGTCACCCTGGAGACTCAGGCAGTGCCGCTCGTTGTCGAAGGCAGTGGACCGGTTGTACCGGCGGTGGCGGCCGCGACAGCCAAAGCGCCGACCGCGACGAATTCACAAGGGGCCACATCACCGCAGCCACCGCAGCTTCTGCCTTTACTAAAAGAACGTGGCAAGATCGTACATAGCTTCGCACCACTTTACGCTCAGAAAGAATTCTGGATAGCGCAGCTGGTTCCGCTCGCTATCGCGATCGGCTTAGCGGGTTGGAGGATTCAAAAAGTGCGGCGGTCGAACTTGGCTGCGATGCGTGCAGCCCGATTCCAACGCGAAACCGATGAACTCCTGCGGAAACTTCGGCGCGATGTGCTGCCACCTCCGGAATACTTTTCCGACGCGTCACGGGTCGTGCAGTTGAAGACGGCATTGAAACAAAATATCGAACCGGGTACAGTGGACGCCGATACGGCGGCACGCGTTTTCGCTCTGGACGAGGAGCGGAGCGAGCGGATGCGCCGGCTTTTCGCGACCAGTGACGAGCTTCGTTATAGCGGGAAAGCGAATGGGTCGGTTTCGCCCGACCATCGGCGGGAGGCTTTAGAGTTGATTGAATCACTGCGGACGTGAAACAGCTCGTACTTACAAACGTTGTAATGGTGCTCCTGGGCCTTGCCCTTTCCACGAATGCGAACGCGGCGCCGAACGATACCGGTTTTGAAAAAGCGAATTCCGAGTACGCGGCCGGTAACTTCAAAGAGGCGATTTCCGATTACAACGCACTTGTTCAATCCGGAGAATGGAGTGCCAATCTCTTTTACAACCTTGGAAACGCCTGTTATCGCATCGGAGATTATGGTCGCGCGATTTTGAACTATGAACGCACTTTACGGATTGA
>QHNB01000141.1 GCA_003217965.1 Verrucomicrobiota bacterium
GCCATTCCTGAAGGACAGTCGCGCGCAAAGCCGAGTTCATGTGCTGATTTTTAAGCGGAGGCGGGCGGCGTTAAAAGAGTTAAAAGAGTTACAATGTTAAAAAGGTCTTGAAGCACGCCCGGCACAGCTGCCACTGCTCCGATTTAGCAATGTAACGTTTTAACCAATTACGTGACGCTTCGCGTCAGTATTTCCGCCGCATGTTGCTGGGCAAAATATTCAGCTCGGTCCGGTACTTGGCCACGGTACGGCGAGCGATCGGAATCCCGCGTTTGCTCAGAATCTCGACGATCTCCTTGTCGCTGAGCGGGGCATTGCCATCTTCGTTTTTGACCAGATCGAGGATCGCTTCCTTTACGCTGGTATTGCTCATCGATTCGCCGCTCGATGTCTGGTAGCCAGGAGTGAAGAAATACTTCATTTCGTATACACCCTGCGGCGTCGCCATGTACTTGCCACTGATCGCGCGAGAGACAGTCGTTTCGTGCACCCCGACTGCGTCCGCGATTTGCACCATTGTCATCGGTTTCAATTGGGAGGAGCCGTGCTCGAAGAATTCGCGCTGCCTCGAGACGATCTGATGCGCGATGTTGGAAATCGTTTGCTGGCGCTGGTGGATCGACTTGATGAGAAATTTGCCGCTGCGGATCTTGTCTCGAATGTAATCTTTGACCTCGTTCCCGTTACCTTCTTTCGCCATGATGTCCTTGTAGGTATTACTAATGCGGAGGTGGGGAATTTGTTCCCCGTTCAGGATGATCTGGTATTCCCCATTGATCTTTTCAACAGTGACGTCGGGGACAACGTAATTTTTGGGCGCCTCGGCGAAAATCGCCCCCGGTCGCGGCTCGAGCTGTGCGATATTGTTCGCGCATTTCTGGACTTGCTCGACCGTGACTCCCATTCGGCGCGCGATTTCGGGGAAACGGCGTTTGCCCAGATCCTGCATGTGTTCGGCAATGATCTTGTATTCGAGACCGTTTCCTTTGCCGGCGCGCTTCAACTGAATGAGCAGGCACTCCTGCAAATCCCGCGCGCCGACGCCCGGCGGATAAAAGCTTTGGATAAGGGTGAGCATGTGCTCAAAATCTTCCTGTGGAATGCCGGTGTTGAGGGCCATTTCTTCCGGCGTGGTCTGCAGGAACCCATTGTCATCGATGTTCCCGATGATGAGCTCGGCTGTTTTACGATCATTCGCGTTCAGGACTTGCTGATTCAGCTGCGACATCAAGTGCTGTTGCAAAGTCTCCTGGGTGACAATCGAGTCGAAAAAGAACTGTCGTTTTTCCTCATCCTCCTGTGAGCGCGCGCTGTAGCCGCTCGATTGGGCCATGTAATCCCGCCATTCCTCATCCAGTTTGGCGAGCTTATCGAACTCTTCTTTGAATTCCTGATCGGCTGCGGCGGTATCGGTGCTGTCGGGCGACTCCGGCTCGTTCGGTAACTCCTCCAGGACGGGATTGGTCTCCATTTCCTGCTGAACGAGATTACGGAGTTCGAGGAGGGGGGCCTGAAGAATGAGCAGACTCTGCTGAAGCTGAGGCGCGAGGACCTGCTGCAGGGACAGATTCTGCGATTGATGCATTCCTTGCCCAGCCATCTGGCGTCAACGATAACGACTGTGAAAATCCACGTCGAGCAATTTTCGCGCCGTGGATACTCCAAAACAGCCCGAATGAGGATGGAGGAACACGAAATGCTACTTAGTAGCCTTCGATATGAACCGGTATTTTCTGATTGCGGCGATCGCCCTCATCACGACGACGGCTTCGGTTCCGGCACAAGCTCCGCAGAGCGATGAAAAACAGCAACAACTGGAGGCGCTTGGTAAAACAGTTCGTGCGCAGCAGGCGGAGATCGCAGCGAACCAGGCCAAAATTGACGAAAAACTCGCCGCACTCTCGGAAACGGTTCGAACAGCGCGGATTTTCGCCAGCCGCGGAGGCCGGTAATGCGCCTTAAATTCCTCGTTCTTGGCGCTGCGGCGTTGTTCAGCGCGCTCGAGGCGATGGCACAATCCCCAGCTCCGATTGTCGTTCCGGCGGCAGTCGATTCCACTCCAGCTCCCGAAAAAGCGCAAAAAGATGCCGATGACGCCGCAATCACGGCGGCGATCGCATTGCTACAGGAACTGAAGACGCAAAACGACCAGACTATAAAAAAACAACAAGCAGCTTTAGAAGCTCTCGATCACCTTCAAAAAGACGCCGACCAGATCCGGATTTTCAGTAAGCGCGGCTAAGCGAGCTACTTCTTTTTCGGCTCAACCTTACGGTAGAGCGTGGCCATACTGATCCCCAGCATGCTCGCTGCTTTCTCGCGCGAACTACCGCAATGCGCCAGCGTCGCTTCGATGTAGGCGCGTTCCTGCTGTTGAATGAAGTTGTCCAGGGTCTCACCGACAGGCATGGCCGCGCGCGCCTGCTCTGCTTTTTCACCGAGCGCACTCGCCACGATGTTGGGCGGCAAATCCGCCGGCAAAATCGTCTCGTTTTCACACAGAGCACCGGCCCGTTCAATCGCATTCTCCAGTTCACGAACGTTGCCCGGATAGTCGTAATGGGAAAGAATCTCGATCGCTTTTTGGTCGATCTTCTTCGGTTCACCCCCGCTTGCGGCCGCCTGCTTTTGCAAGAAATGGTGCACCAAAAGTGGCACATCCTCCAGACGCTCGCGCAACGGGGGAATCTCAATCGGAATAACTGCTAACCGATAATAAAGATCCTCACGAAACGTTCCGTCCTTCAATTTCGGCACCAGTGGCTCATTGGTTGCGCCGACCACGCGAACATTCACGGGCGAGCTTTTGTTATCGCCCACTCGGCGCACCTCGCGCTCCTGAAGCACCCGCAATAGTTTTGTCTGCAATTGCGGGGCCATGGAATTGACTTCGTCGAGAAAGATCGTGCCAAGATTCGCCTCCTCGAAAAGCCCGCGCTTGTCCGCAACCGCGCCGGTGAACGCGCCTTTCTTGTGTCCAAACAATTCAGACTCGAGGAGGTTTTCCGGCAGCGCACTACAATTGATAGCGACGAACGGATGATGCTGCCGGTTACTGTTAAAATGCAAGCCGCGCGCGACCAGTTCCTTACCGGTTCCGCTTTCTCCTTGGATTAGTACCGTGCTGTCCGTGTCCGCGATCTTGTTAATGAGACCGTAGACCTGCTGCATTTTGCGGCTCGTGCCGATGATGTTTTCAAACTTGTATTTGTTCTTGAGTTCCTTGCGGAGGTAAACATTCTCCCGCAGCGCGGCCTCGTAATCCAGCGCCCTCTGGATCGTCATTTGCAGCTCGTCGATCTTGAACGGCTTAGTCACGTAATCGTAGGCGCCCATCTTCATCGCTTCGACCGCAGTCTCGACCGACGCGTAAGCGGTGATTAAAATCACGGCAGTCTGGCGATGATGCTCTCGCACGTGCCGCAGAACATCGAATCCGGTCATTGTTTCCATGCGGATATCGGCCACCACGATGTGCGGCTGGATCGAATCGAGCTGTTCAACCGCTTTCGTGGCCGAATTAAATGGAAAGACCTGGTGGCCTTTTTCCCGGCAGATCGTGACGATGACCTCCACCATCGCCGGCTCGTCATCGATGATTACGATCTTTGCCATTCGCAGCGCGGAGAATATTTCAAATTTGAGAAAAGAAAAGGGGAAACGGAAAAACTACGCCGGTTCGCCGGCGACCATCATCCATGGCACCTCGCCCGTGAAATTGATGACTGATTCATATGCGCTCGACGTCATCGCTATCGCCGGGATTGCGATCATGTCTGCCTGATATCCAGCACGAATTTTCCCCAAGAAACTCTCTGATTGAATCGCCTTCGCCGCATTTACCGTCACCATCGCCAGGATTTTCTCCGCGGAGATGCCGGCGTGCACCCGTCGAAACTCGCGCATCTCGGCGAACAGGCTGAGGTCGGTGTTACTGGCAAGACTGTCGGTGCCGAGGCAAATATTGAGACCGAGGGCGTCCAGCCGCTCGAATACAAACG
>QHNB01000142.1 GCA_003217965.1 Verrucomicrobiota bacterium
CAAGCCCGCGGCAGGAATCGTGATTGTTTCATGACCACCGGTGCTGCCGTCAGCGGTCGGAACACCATCCCAAGACCCAGCGGGCGTCGCTGAAGCAGTAGGGAACGGGGGCATGTTACCGTAGATTGACGCCGGGTAGAGGCCCTTGCGTAATTCAACAATGGCTAGATCAATGCCGGATTCGGCGCCCAGCAGAGCGTCCTGCCACTGTGTTGATTGCAATGCGTTCTGGTACTTAATCGAGACTACCCGTATTGTTTCCGCGATCAGGAGGGATAAAATCGAGATGGTAAGGACCGTCCAAACGAGAATACTGCCTTGATTTCGCGACGAAGAGAGGTGCATATCAGTAAACGTTTACGTTGTTTCGAAGAAGCGTGCGGTTGCGAAACGTCGTGCCGGCTATGGCAGCTGCCGAGGCTCCACTCGACTTAAACCTCGGTTCGAAAGTGATGGTAGTTTCGATCACCTTGTTGTTATCAGCACTCGAAGCTGTGAAAGCGAAATCCTTTACTCTATCAGCCAGGGCGATTGGAGGCGCGTTGCCTTCCATTCGGTAGATGGTATCCTCTTGAAGATAGTAAGATACCGCGACTGTGCAGTTGGTCGATAGTGCGCCGGTTGGAGGCGGCAGCGGGCCATAATAAACTCCCCCGTTGCCGTCAAGTTGCGGCGTATAAGGAGTTGGCCGCGGCGTCGCCGACGGAGCCGGAGTCGGCATATACTGGGGAATAACCATCGAAACATTGTTCGGCGTCGACAATGTTCCCACCGAAATCGAACGGCGAAGGTCCATCGCAATGTAATCCGAAAGGCGCATCTGAGAAGCATGATCGGCAGAGTAATCGTTAACAGCGGTAGCACTGCGCCGGAGTGACGTGGATGACAATAACAACGCGACACTGACCATCGAAAAAGCGGCCATGGAAACCATAATCTCCGCCAACGTAAATCCGGCTTTCCTGTGAGCGGCTGGAATTGAATCTGCTGCCGGTGCGCTCCTCATCATTTCGCAACGCCTCCCTTGGCCAGGACTGCGATCGTTTTCTGAGACATGGCGCGGTTATTCGGGGAACCGGTATAACTTACGGTCCAGGTAACTTTAAGAGCATTCTCCTGAAGCAATGAAGTGCTACAATTCGTCACAACTTGACCGTTAGAACCTCCTGTTCCTGTCAACTTCGTTGGCGTCGGAGCAGGGGTCGGCGTGGCACTGACACTTCCGTATGGTTCCAGAGTCAGGGTCTCACTTTCGTTTTTTAGCAGTTCGCTGCCGTCAGGGTGGTCAGCAATCCCGTCGTTGTTCGAATCGATCTTAAAGGCATGTGCTATAAGCCAACTGCAATCTGATCGAGTGATCAGTTGCCAATTCGCGATCCGAAGAGATTCAATACGCTGCTGCAGCACCTGACTCGCGCAGGCAGATTCGCGTGCCATTTTGAGCGTTTGCATCGATGACCCATTCATCGTGAAAAGGGAGCCAAGGAAAAGTACCGTCAAGCCGACTGAAATCATTGTTTCAATGAGCGTCATCCCTTGTTGGGAAATTCGTGGCCGAGATATCATGCTAACCGATAACGAGGGAGCGGAACGTGGAGAAGCGGGTCGAAAGTGCACGGCTCGGTATAGAAATTACAAGCAAATGTTATGCCGGTTTTACCCTCAAACCGGCCTCCCGCCGCCTTGCTTTTCACTCTGCGCGTGGTAGTTCCTAGCCCTGTTCTTGCGACGGGCTGTGGCTCAGCTTGGTAGAGCGCTGCGTTCGGGACGCAGAGGCCGTGGGTTCAAATCCCACCAGCCCGACCATGCAGTGTCCGCGTTTCGTGAACAAAGCATTGTGATTACGATTGCGCTAACGTGAATCAGCGTCGCATTTTTTTCATGCGACCATCCCTGTCTGTAGTGTCCGCTGTCTCAGCGGATAAGTGCAGCGATGTTTCGGCTGAGGACAGCCGACGCTACAACAAGAAGCCACCCGGAAGACAATCCGAACGCCTCGAATGCTTGATCTGCTGTCTCGCTGTAGCCGCCTCGCTCAGCTAGCCCAGCCGGAGCTTTATGCGAAGGATGGTCGAGGCGCTTCTTAGTTTTGATTCTGCCGCTGAGGACTCCGAAAGCGTTCGCGAGTAGGCAAGCGGCAGCTACAACCGCCGTAGAGTGGGGTATCCTCACTGCGTATCCGTCTGCCATTTGGACAGGGTACTACAAGTTTGCTGCCGACTCGCCGCGGGACGAGTCCGTCCGATTGGCGGACATGGCGGCCACCACAAATAATCCGCTGGGGACTCCGAACGCGTTCGCCCTCCACGGCGGGCAAGGCGACGCTATAGCCGAACACTCGCGATTTGGCAGCGAAAGCGTTTGCGATTCGGGATAAGCGGTGCTTGGGTTGCGCCTCACTTGCACGACAGACTGATACTCCAGCTATGGGTTCCTTGAAGAAACGACGCAAGGCGAAAATCTCCAAACACAAGCGTCGCAAACGCATGAAGGAGAATCGCCATAAGAAGCGTCTCCGTTACAAATCATAGCTCGAGTGGCGGTGTTGCCACCACGGACGGTCACCGATAGGTTTAAGATATGATTCCGCGGAAGCATGCCGCTCGTCTTGCGCTGCTGTTCATCGCTTTCGCTGGCGGTGAGACATTGTCCGCCGCCCTTTCACCCGCGAAGACTCCGCATTCGGCTAAACCTGCGACAACACGCGAGCCGCTGAAGCGCAGCAGTGCGATCGATGATTCGCTTGCTCTTCCGTCGGCGAAGGATCTCACGCTGCGCAGTGATGGCGTGCATAAGGCCGATGCGCTCGCGCATTTCGTTCAGGGGGTCGATTACGAAGAGAATGGCGAGATGGATAAAGCTTTGGAAGCTTATCGCCAGGTGCTGAATGTCGATCCGGGTGAAGTGGAACTTGCTGTTCGGGTAGCGGCGCTGCTCGTTCGCGAAGATGAGTACCCGGATGCAATCGACGTTCTAAAAGACGCCGTCAAAGCACGGCCGAACGCACCCGAGCCTTATCTAAGCCTTTCATTTATCTATGCAAAATATCTGCGCAAAATCGATCAGGCGATCGCATTTGCAAACAAAGCGATCGCCTTGGATCCGCAAAGCATTGAGGGCTACCAACGACTTTTTGAAATCGAAATCGCGTCAGCTGACGAAAAGCGCGCCCTGGCCACACTCGATCGGGCTGCAAAGATTCCAGCGGCGAGTCCCTCCTTTTGGATTCGGCTGGGGCGGCTTTATTCCGCGATTTTTTTAAAACCGGATGCACATCCGTCACCCGAGCAGACCGCACGGTTGAATGAAATTTATAAGACCGCGGCAATGAAAGGTCAGGATGATACCGCCGTCCTGAAGGAAGCGGGCGACTATTTCGCTTCGACCGAACAGATTAAAGATGCCCTTCCCCTCTACCTCCGCGTCCTCGAATTGAAGCCGGATGACGCAAATGTCCGTGAAAAACTCGCGACCGCTTTTGTGCTTACCAATCAACGATCGCGCGCAATAGAGACGCTCGATACGATCATTAAAGAACACCCTGAAAAATATCAGCCTTACGAGCTACTCGCGCAGTTACATGATGACGAAGCTCGCTCGCTGGCCCGCGCAAATCAGCTGGAGACGGCAAATGCCGAATTCAAGAAAGCGGCCGCAAACTACGAGCAAAGTTTGCTGATCAATCCAAATCACCCAACAACGTATTTGCGCCTGGCCGAACTATTCCTGGCTCCGCTCAAACAAGGCGACCGGGCGGTGGCATTGCTGAAGGAGGCGCGCCGCCGATACCCCGACGCGCCCGAGTTCGCCTATTATCTCGCAATCGCCCTGCGTGAGTCGAACAACCCGAAGGAGGCGGTAATTACCTTCGAGGAAGCACTGAATGAGGCGCAAAATACAAATGCCGAGCTATTAACAGCGCGATTTTACCTCGATTACGGCGCGGCCGCGGAACAGGCGGGATTGTACGACAAGGCAGCTGAGCTGTTTCGCAAGGCGATCGCGATGGATCCGGCGAATGCCGCTGAACCCTACAACTATCTTGGCTATATGTGGGCCGAACAAAACATTCACTTGGAAGAGGCGGAA
>QHNB01000116.1 GCA_003217965.1 Verrucomicrobiota bacterium
GTTTTTGTAAAGCATCAACGGCGCCCTCAGGTTCACCCATCTGCGCCGCTACTCGAGCGAAGATCTCGATCGGAGTTGGACCAGTCGCCGCATCTTTCTCGATCGGATTCGCAGCCCTGGCGCGTTCTGCCATAGCAAACGCTGCGACCTTATCCCCAAGGCCCATGTTCGTAAGCGCCAGGTCTCCAATGAGGGTAATATTCTCTGGCTCTTCTTTAAGCAAAGGTTCCAGTTCGCTGCGCGCTCTTCGCCAACTTTCTTGGGCCGTGGCATGGTTGCCAGCGACTTCTTGCGCCCAGCCTAGCCAAAAGCGCAGTTCGCCAATCCAAAGACCCAACGCCGGATCAGGTTTGGCTAATAGTTCCTGTAACCGAGTGATCATTGGTGCCGGCCTGCGCTCCAGGATCGCTTGATAAACTTGTGTTTCTAAGACGTTGGCGTTGTCAGCGTTCGGGTGAAGCGGAGCTAGAAGCGCAGCAGCCCGCGGGAGGTCGCCTTCGGCTTGTGCAATAGCTGCCCTGAATGCAAGTGTGTCCATGTCGTCCGGTACGACATTGAGAACCTGATCAAGTTTTCGCCATGCCTCGGGAAAACGACGAAGGACAGCGTACGAAATCGCATGCTGAGTAAGCATATTAACATAGCGTGGATCGAGCCGCTCAGCTTCTTTGAAGTACGACTCGCTCCGGTCCCACTGGCCTCGTCTCCGCGCAACATAAGCTAGGGCCTCAGGGATCTGGCTATTGTTCGGCATGAACTGCCGCGCTTGCTCAAAGTAACGCTCCGCGGTGTCATAATCCTTTAGGCAGGCATAATGATACTGCCCCTTGGCCAAGATCGCCTCACCGAGACTAGGCTGAAGAGCAAGCGCCGTTTCGGCGGCCTGCCGCGTCTCATCGCGTAGCGCGACTGTTGGCTCAAGACTCAGCGTCAGATAGCCGAGCGCATCAATCTGTGACAGCCAGGCCCAGGCAAGAGCAAACTTAGGGTCCAGACGCACCGCTTCTCTGAGATATTTCTGTGCGCCACGGTTGTTAGCTGGCGAGTCAGCCGTTCTCAAATGATAGGCCAATCCACGCAGGTAGGCATCGTATGCCTCGGTATTGTCTGTCGGTTTTGCAGCAATGACTTGCTCTTCCTGACCGGTGAGGTGCGCTCGCAATTGATCGGCGATGGCTTTGGACACTTCACTCTCGACCGAAAAAATGTCGGTGAGTCTTCTGTCGTAGGTATCGGCCCAAAGATGCGTATCATTGGCTGCTTTAATTAACTGCACGTTCACCCGCACGGCGTCACCGCTCTTCTGCACACTCCCTTCCAGGATGTGGGCGACACCAAGTAGCCTGCCGATCTCTGGAAGGTTTTCCGGCGCGCTTTTATAATGTTGCGTCGATGTGCGTGAGATCACCTTCAGATCGGCGATCTTGGATAGGCGGGTCAGAATCTCGTCCTGGATGCCATCGGCGAAGTAGGCGTTCGCTTTTTCCTCACTCAAGTTTTGGAACGGCATCACTGCGATGCTTTTTTCTGGAACTGGTAGGGACGCACCGCCGGCGCGTCCTTGCTCTGCGACGGATTGTCGGACGCCTCGGAGATGCGTCCCTACCATCCGAAATATCAAAAGACTAAGCGCAACGACAGCGACGATTGCGCCCGCGATGAGAAGGTGTTTTCGCTTGATCGGAGATTTCTTCGCCGCCGAGACGGCGGCCGCTACAGGAGCTCCTTTGAATTTTTCGGGCACTTCGGGATTGCCCAGCTCGTTAGTGTGGAGATTGATGGCGTGAATGTGGTTGCCGTGTTTCACTTCGCATTCGCCAAGGTCGTGTAGATGTGGCCGCCAATGTCCGTATTGTTCCAAATCTTCAGCGACATGTTTTGAGAGAAGAATGTGCCCGGCATCGCCGCAATCCATCACCCGCTGCGCGATGTTGATCCCCGCGCCTGCGACATTGGCTCGCTCATTTACATCGATGACACCGCTCACCGGTCCGCTGTGCACACCCATTCGCAGTTGCAGTTCCGGATGATTCTTGAGTGACCGACTAATTTCGAGCGCGCATTCCACTGGCTCTTCCGGGCTCTTGTAGAAAACCAGCGCCATCCCATCGCCCGTGGGAATCTTGATCAGCCGGCCGGCTTGTTCCGCGATCTGAAATTCCTCCGTGGCACGAACAATCTGGTTAAGCGTATCGAGCAACGCTCGCTGCTCGTTAATCAACAGCTTCGAGTAACCGACGATGTCTATGAAAAGGACGTGCCCAATTTCCAGCTGAATCTCTTTTTTAACTTCGGCGGCCATATCCTCGCACGAATAGTGCGCAATTCCGCGTCTTACATCAAGCAAGGCTCAAAGCATGTGCTCTCAACTAAAGGCAGGCTTTGCCATGCCGTTCTATCAACAATCAACTAATCGCGAAGAATCGCGATTAATTCTTCGGCCCCTGCGAAGCAACGACTTTCTCGAATTCTGGGTCGCCGCGCAGCGGATCCCAGATCGGATGCAAGCGCAATTCTCCGTAGTGGCAATCGTTCGGAACTTTCAGCGCTTTGCTCAATTGCTCGAGAGCGAGATTTTTCTCGCCGGTCCAGACGTAGATCTGGGCGAGGTTAACGACAAACGCGACTCCATCCACGGCATCTTTCGACATCGAGAGTAATTCGCACGCACGACGTCCTTCGCGAATGGCTTCATCCTTTCGGCCCAGACCGGCGTCGATCATGCCCAAAAGGCTGAGCGCGGCCGGGAAGTCCGGCTGGTTCTCGAGGGTTTTTTCGACCATAGCGCGCGCAGCGGTAAACGCTGTTTGTGCCTTGGCGGAATCGCCTTGCCAGCGGGCCACTACGCCTTCCCAATAAGCGTGCGGATAACTGACGCCATAGTATTCAACACCGTCCGCCGGATAATTCTTTAACAGACGCGCCGCCGCGGCCCGGGTTCGATCGCGTAAAGCATAAAGAGGATCGTCAATGTCCGACGCAACGTTGGGATTCTCTGCGACCAGCTGCGCGAAAGTGGTCTGGTACTGCTTCAAGTCGGCTTTCCAGTTGGCCAGCACCTGAGCCTTGAGTATTCGCGTGCCGGGATCACCTGGCACAATCGTCAGAGCGCGTTCATAGGTTCGAGTTTCGTCGGCATAACGCCGCTGCGGTTGGTAACATAATGCCAGTTGTATGAGAGTGTGAAAATTGCGCGGGTCCAACTCCACTGCGCGCTCTAAATTTCGCGTCGCGCTTTCCCATTGGCCGTCGCGGTAATCGACATAGCCGGTGAGCTCAAACAGCTCGGCC
>QHNB01000117.1 GCA_003217965.1 Verrucomicrobiota bacterium
TGGTGAAAACCGTCAGAAAGTTGACGACTCTGCCTTTGGACGTGCACTTGATGATCAAGCATGCTGATCATTACGTGCCGCGGTTTGTCGAGGCTGGCGCAAATTCAATAACCGTGCATGTCGAGCCGGAAGCGGAGCACGACGTCGGCAAAACGCTCCGGCAAATCCGCGCCGCCGATTGCCGCGCGGGTCTGACGCTAAATCCGGCGACTCCATTTCAACTGATCGAGCCGTTTCTTGGCCAAATCGATTTGCTTCTGATTATGACTGTCCATCCAGGTTTCGGCGGGCAATCGTTTCGAGCCGATCAGATGGCCAAGGTGCGTCGGGCGCACGATTGGAAAATTGAGAACAATTCCAGTATCGACATCGAAGTGGACGGCGGGATCAACAGAGAGACAGCTCGAGTTGCTATTGAAAACGGGGCGAACGTGCTTGTTGCCGGGACGGCAATTTTTAAAGCACACGATTACGCCGTCGAGATCCGCGCGTTAAAAGGCGAATGACGGCGCAATTAATCTTGTTGCGCTCATCGACGGGCGAAATGCCGGCACTTCTCGACGCGGCGGCATGAGATCGCGAGATCCCTCGCCCTCTACGCGGCTCGGGATGACAACTTTTGAGGTTGGCCCGAACTGCGACGCGAATGTCACCGCCGGTTGATCGAGGCGCTGTCATCCCGAGCGCAGCGAGGGACCCCGCCCAAGGTCGTAGAACAACGTTCTACTGAGATCTTCCCACTTCGGATTCGTGGTCCGCACGAGCGCATTCTTTTTCTCGCGACGCCACCCTTTAATTTCCTTTTCCCGCATGATTGCGGAAAGAGCGGTCGGGAATTGCTCGTAATAGACCAAGCGATCCACTTGATATTTTGAAGTGAAGCCTTTCAGCACGTGGTTTCTGTGTTCCCAAACACGACGCGCCAGATCGTTCGTGACACCAACATAAAGAACGACCCTGCTTCGATTGACCATTAAGTAAACGAAGAAATCTTTCACCAATTGTGTGAGGCCCCTCGCTGCGCTCGGGATGACGAAGGTTTAGCGCATAGTGAGATTTCCTTGGATGGAGCCCTCGCCCTTTCCGCCGCTCAGGACGCCGCGCTAAAATTATTCGCCCCGTTAGATCGCCGCCACCGGCTCGCTGTCCGGCGTAGTCTCCGCCATCACTTCATCAGTCTGTGTGACACGCACGACTTCTTCGATCGTGGTCAGCCCCTGGGCAACGCGTCGCCAGCCATCGTGCCGTAAGGTTTCCATCCCCTGTGCAATGGCGCACTGCTTCAGCTCGCTGCCATCGCGCTTCTGCAAAATCAATTTGCGCAGCGGCTCGGTTACCAGGCAAATCTCATAAATGGCGTGCCGCCCCTGATAGCCGGTTTGACGGCATTGATCGCAGCCACTGCCGCGGCGGAATCTCGTGCCCATTTCGCGCACCGGAACCCCGATTTCCTTTAAATATTCCTGCGGATACTCGACGACTTGGGCACATTCGGGACAAATGGTGCGCACCAAGCGTTGGGCGATAAAGGCTTTTACCACCGAAGCAAGGAGAAACGGCTCCACATCCATGTCGAGCAAACGTGTAATGCCTCCAACCGCGTCGTTCGTATGCAGTGTACTGAACACAAGGTGACCGGTCATGGCCGCTCGAATGGCAATGTCAGCCGTTTCAATATCCCGAATCTCGCCGACCATAACCACGTTTGGATCCTGGCGCAGAATATGTCGTAGCCCCTTGGCGAACGTGAGATCGATCTCCGGTTTCACGTCAATCTGGGAAACGCCGGGTAACCGATACTCCACCGGTTCCTCGATCGTGATGATCCGGCGCTGGATCGAATTGATGCTGCTTAGAAAACAATAGAGCGAAGTCGATTTGCCGCAGCCGGTCGGGCCGGTGACAAGAATGATCCCATTCGGTTGGGCCAGAAGATTGCGAATAGTCCTGGATTGCTTCTCACTCAAATCGAGACGTTCGAATCCAAATTGCTGCTCGGTCCGGCTGAGCAAACGCAGCGAAATCGATTCGCCGTTCACCGTCGGAATGGTCGAGACACGCACGTCGATGTCTTGGTTGCTGGCGTGCAATTGAATTCGGCCGTCTTGCGGGAGACGCCGTTCCGCGATGTCCATGTGCGCCATCACTTTCAAGCGCGAGATGATAGCCGATTGCAGCAAGCGCAACTGCGGCGGCACCGCTACTTCGTGCAAAATTCCGTCGATCCGATAGCGGATACGCAGATCGTTTTCGAGCGGCTCGACGTGAATGTCCGTCGCACGTTCAATAATGGCTTCGCGAATGATTTGATTGACGAACTTGACCACGGAAGCTTCCGGGTCGTCCGCGTTGAGATCGGTGCTGGTCTCCGCGTCCTGCAACACCTCAAACGCGCGGTTCGCTTTCAGAATCTCGTCAAACGTTTCTGCGCCCACCCCGTAGAGTGTCTTCATGGCACGCAGCAATTGCGCGCGCGGCACCAACACCCACTCGACTGGTTTCTTTAAAAGTTGCGCAACCAACTGCCGGCCGACCGAATTGAAAAGATCATAGGTAGCGAGAACGACCGCATTTTCCTTTTCCGCAATCGGCAGGATGTGATGTTGAAAAACCAATCGCGAGGGTAAGAGAGAGAGCGTTTGGCGGTCGATGCTTTTCGCTTCGATTGTGACTACCGGAACACGGAAAAGATTTCCGATAGCGGCGAGGAATCGCTGCTCATCGACCTTGCCGGAGTCGAGCACTTGTGTCGTCCACGAGCCGCCATTGAGATTTTGCGCGAGCTGGGCTGCTTCCTCTCGCGACGACACCCCGCCTTCGAGCAATAAATTAATCAACGACTGACTGGCTGGCGAACTCACGGACTAAGGCAGATACAAGGCGCGCCGGACCGCCTCGGTCAAAGTGCCCGTTACTCGCATGGAGTAATTCTTCTGCATATGCGCGATGGCATTGCTGACTTCTGCTGAGAAAATGCCGTCGATCGGTCCGCAATAATAACCCAGCCGCCGGAGATCGCGTTGCAGTGCTCCCACATAAGCTGGCTGCAGCACCAGTTGCTCCGGGGCTTTGAAATAATAAGCGAATCGATAATGATAACGCGCTGCGAAATCCGTTGCGTTCACCGCCGGCATCTGATGCAGCGGCCACTGATCGTCGCGCGGGGCGAGCGGATCGAGCGGGCGTTGAGAAAAAATTTCCTCATCGAGAATAAATGCCCACGCTTCGCCGCCGAGGAAAGACAACGACAGCAACGCAACTGCCAGAATTCTGATCGCCGTGCTCATTCGCCTTTTGCCGAAGGAACATCAGGCGGCGGCAACTGTTTGCCATCGCCCGCCTTTGGACAATCCGGACAATCATCCTGTTCCAGTTCCGGCCCGAAATGGCTTCGATCTTCGTGTTTCTGCCGAAGACGATAAAGATCGAGCTTGGTTAAGTTCACCTCCGGTCGCATGAGAATGATTAGCTCGGTCCGATCGTGGTTCTTAATGGTATTACGAAAGAGCGGGCCGACCACCGGCAGTTTACTTAAATACGGGATTCCGCCTTTGCTGACGTTCTTATTGTCCTGAATTAAACCACCGAGAACAATCGTTGAGCAATTGGGAGCCGAGACGTTGGTCCGAATATAGCGCGTCGAGATAGTTGGGACCGAGTTGCCGCCAATATTTACGTTGCTGTTGGGAACGACGCTATCGATCTTCTGCAAGATATCCAGCGACACCTCTTTCTCAGAATTAATCAGTGGGACGACTTCAAGCTGCAAAGCAACTTTCTTGAACTCGATGCTCGATTGAACCGATGCGACAGTACCGGCGACCGCTGCGTTGCTCAAAGTACTAACCGGGACAGGGATCTCCTGTCCGTTGGCGATGATGGCCTTCTTATTGTTGCTTGTGAAAACC
>QHNB01000118.1 GCA_003217965.1 Verrucomicrobiota bacterium
GACGTGGAACGCGGGCGCAAGACCAAAAATCAATCCCGAAATGACCGAAGCAATGAGAGCGAATACTAAAACCGTCCAATTAATCGACACTTCATTCAGCCGTGGCAGACTTTCCGGCACGAACCTGATCAGAAAGTCTTTCGCCCAAAAGAGGATCACCAAACCAGCAGCTCCGCCGAACAACGACAGAAGCAAACTTTCCGTCAGCAACTGGCGGGTCAATCGCGCCTGACTTGCTCCAACCGCGTGGCGAAGAGCCAGTTCGCGTACTCGCGCACTCCCGCGCGCGAGCAACAAATTGGCAATGTTCACACAACCGATGACGAACACCAACGCCACCGCAGCGAGCAATAGAATCAAAGTCTGACGAACATTGCCGATTACGCTTTCTTTAAGTGGCACCAGTCGCACTCTCCAACCGGCTTGAATCGGGTAATCACCTGGAAATTGCTCTTGCAACGATGCGACCAGTGTGTTGACTCGGCTCTGCGCCGCCTCAATCGTTAGGCCGGGCTTGAGCCGCGCGATCGCCGTCGGAAGATTGCGCCCGCTTCGCGGAGGATGGTCAAACAACGGTGGCCCATAAAAACTTGTCGCCGCCCAAACTTCGATGTTCCGCTCTCTCAAGGAAGTTCCAGGATCGTGAAAATTCGGCGGCATGACGCCGACGATGCGGTACAAGTCTGTGTCCATTCGGATGCTCTTGCCGAGAATGTTTGGGTCGCTTCCGAATGTTCGCTTCCAGAGCCCGTCGCTGATGACGACTTCCTCTGTAAATCCAGGCGAATGATCTGCAGGCGGAAACGTGCGGCCCAGCTCCGGTCTTACTCCGATCACCGCAAAATAATCGGGCGCCACGATCAAGAGACTGACACGCGCAGGCTGACATGATCCGGTCAGATTATTGTCATCGTACCAGGCGGGCGAAACATACTCGAAAATCCCGGAATGCTGAAGGTCCTGCCACTCCGGCTCCGACATGCCAACATCGCGCGCATCCACGCCGGGAAGGTCATCCTGAATCCTCACGAGCTGCTCCGGATGCGGGTATGGCAGCGGGTGTAACAGCGTGGCGTCAACCACGCTGAAGATCGCTGTCGTCGCTCCAATACAGAGAGCCATTGTCATGATTGCGACGGCGGTGAAGCCAGGCGACTTCCGCAGCATGCGGAGGCTGAAACGCACATCCTGTATTAAAGTGTCGATGAAATTTCCGGCGATCGCTTCACGGCATTCCTCTTTGAATCGTTCAGGGCTTCCAAACTCGAGACGCGCCTGGCGCTCGGCCTCGCGTCGGCTCAGTCCGGAACGTTCAAGGTCATCCGCGCGAAGCTGTATGTGCAAGCGAAGTTCCTCCTCCATTTCATTCTCGGTTTGAGCCCGATGAAAAAATCGCGCCGCGAGGGACTGAAGATATGCCAGGAAGTTCATATCTCGTTAGACTGCGCTGACAGAGGCGCTGTCGCCGCGGCGCTCCGTCGCCGCGATAGACCGAAGTACGCAACAAATTTCACGCTCATGGAACAGGTAAGCTGATCGTCATTGTATTCAGTCGACTCTCGTCTCCTTCACCGCTACCTCGCGGCGTTACCGGCCATGTCGCTCACCCCAGTCGCTCCATTCGGCACTGCTTTCATATTTCCTGTGGTCGCGCGGCCAGGGCCGAGGCCATAGCTGCGGTGAGCCGGCTCCACCCATCCGTTTCCTCGCGCAGACGCTTGCGCCCCTTCGACGTGAGCTCGTAAAATTTGGCCCGCCGATTGTTTTCCGATTTCCCCCACTCCGCTTTCAACAGGCCCTGTCGCACCAGCCGAAACAAAGCTGGATAAAGCGCTCCCTGCTCGATCAGCAATGCTTGCTTGGAGATTTGCCCGATGCGCAAGAGAACTCCGTAGCCATGCAGCGGCCCGAGCGAAACCGCCTTCAAAATCAGCAAATCCAACGTACCTGGCAGCAATTCGGCTTGATCACTCATCTCTTCTCAGTCTCCCCGGCTCTGAATTCCAACCTCTGCCTTCTTATTTCTTACTTCTGACTTCCGAATTAGCGTACCTGGCAAAAGTTCGGCCTGATCACTCACATTTCCTCCTAAGATGCTTAGGGAATTAATCTGCCTTTCCTAAGCTGTCAAGGAGAGAATAAATTCTGCAATTCCGCCAAAGCACTTGACCTGGTTTAAAGGAAAAGCTCAATCAGCAAGCCTTCCGGAACCGGCTTCTTCCGATCGTCGGTTGCGCTCGACCAACGCGCCATCCGGTCTGCGCCAGTAATCGCGTTGCTTACGAAACGGTAGCAACAGGGCGTTGCCGAGCTGGTTGTCCTCCGGCAACGAATAAGCCGGAATGCCCACGACGATCTCCGACTGAGGGACGTTCAATCCCAGAGTGCGATGAAGCCGATCCCACCATGTAAACACGGTACCGAAATTGGATTTATTCTCGCGCTCAACTTGCGAGTGGTGGATCCCATGCATCCGAGGGGTGACAATGATCTTGCTTAAGCCCCGCTCGAGACCGATCGGCAGCCGAAGATTGCTATGGTGAAAGAGCACTTCGGCTTGAAAAACAAACTGGTACGCAGCAAAGGCCCAGGCCGACGCCCCGATCAGGCTTAGTTGAATCAGATTGAACCCGGCGGAAAAGGCGATTTCGCCGAAATGAAACCGCAACGCCGTGGAAACGTCCAAATCAGGATCAATGTGATGCACGTTGTGAAAGCGCCAAAGAAACGGGACTCGATGATTAGCGAG
>QHNB01000119.1 GCA_003217965.1 Verrucomicrobiota bacterium
GCAATAGCCATCTCGATCAGGAATTTTTGATCTGGCTTGAGACTTACGAACAAGGAATTCGAAAATTCCGGGAGCGCGATTTCACGCAGTCAAAGATTCTATTTTCCCGTTATCTCGAGTTTTATCC
Organism: Verrucomicrobiota bacterium; assembly: GCA_003217965.1. Taxonomy (GTDB): domain Bacteria; phylum Verrucomicrobiota; class Verrucomicrobiia; order Chthoniobacterales; family UBA10450; genus AV69. The sequence goes on from QHNB01000119.1 coordinate 128, forward strand.
GGAAGATTATCTGGCCAAGATGTACCTCGAACGCTCGCTGGAGTACGAGCAGGAGCCGCCCGACGATGCTTGGGATGCGGTGGAAGTCTTTTATAAGAAATAGCGCGTGATTCGAAGTCATCCCGAGCACAAGACGAGGAACCTCGCAATTGGTCATGCGTGTTCGAACGACCGTGAGGCTCTTCGGTCGGAGCTCGCCACAGGACGAGACCGCATCGCCGCGGCGACCGGACCGGGTTGCCCTTGTCTGCGCGACTCAGAATGACATGCAAGGAAGCCGCTTTGCTCGGCGAAATGCGCCACAACTCGCGATTGGCAACTGCGGCGGGGCATCGTAGAGAAGCAGCGTGAAGAGCGCGGGCCACGGCCAGCATTTTCATTTCATCGGGATTTGTGGAACGGCGATGGGCTCGGTCGCCGCGGCCATGGCCGAACGCGGTTTCATCGTTACTGGATCGGACGAGAACGTTTATCCGCCGATGTCGGCCTTCCTCGAACAGCGTGGCATCGCGCTGACCGCGGGCTATCGAGCCGAGAACATTCCGGCGAAGACCGATGTTATTGTCATCGGGAACGCGATGAAACGAGGCAATCCTGAAGTGGAAGCAGTGCTGAACCGGAAGTTATTTTATCTCTCACTGCCAGAGGTATTGAAGAATCATTTCTTGCGCGGACGCCACAATCTCGTTGTTACCGGAACGCACGGAAAGACGACGACAACGGCGTTGCTCGCCTGGATCATGACCTCGTCCGGCCACCGGCCGAGTTATATGATTGGCGGCATTCCCCGCAATATGGGGCAAGGGGCACAATTTAACGACTCGCAGTTCTTCGTCATTGAGGGCGACGAGTACGACACCGCCTTCTTCGATAAGCGATCAAAGTTCATTCATTACCTGCCCGAGCTCGTGATCGTGAACAATATTGAGTTCGATCACGCCGATATTTTTCACGATCTCGACGAGATCAAACGCAGTTTTCGTCATCTCCTGCGCATCGTGCCGCAAAACGGAATGGTCTTGCTGAACGGTGACGATGCCAACTGTCGCGAAGTTGCCAACGAGTGCCTGACCCAAATTGTTGAAGTGGGTTTCGGAATTAATTGCGCGGCGCAAATTCGTGATATCGCCTGTTCCGCTGGTGGGTCGCGATTCACTCTGGCTGAGGAGAAGTTCGAGATACCGCTCATTGGCGAGTTCAACATTCGCAACGCCGCCATGGCAATTTCGGCAGCGAAGTTTTATGGCATTCCCGGGGATGCCATTGGCCACGCTCTCGAGACGTTTAAAGGCATCGCCCGGCGTCAGGAAATTCGTGGCGAAGCGCGCGGCATAAAGGTGATCGATGATTTCGGCCATCATCCAACTGCCATGGCGCAGACCCTGACCGCCTTGCGCTATCGTTATCCACACCATCGGCTCTGGGCCATTTTCGAGCCGCGCTCGAATACGACTCGCCGCGCCGTATTCCAGCATGAGTTGCCGAATGCGCTCAAGTTAGCGGACGGCGTATTCATTTCCGAAGTGGCAAAACTGGAGCAAATTCCAGAGAGGGAACGGCTCAATCCCGAAGCAGTCGTGGAGACAATTGCGAAATCGGGCAAACCCGCCTTTTACGAACGGGGTGCGGATGCAATCGTCGAGCGGATCGCGCCCTTGCTACGGGAGAACGACATCGTCGTTGTATTTAGCAACGGCGGCTTCGATAATATTCACGCGAAATTGTTGCAAAAGTTAAAAGGTTAAAACGACTGGATTTGTTTTAACATGCAACGTTTTAACAAGTCACGACAAGTCACGATGCCGGCGGAGCAGCCGAGGTGTGATCGTGCGCGATCCGCCAACCATCCGGGGTTTTGCGTAGAATCAAGGTGAATCGACCGTGCGGGTTATCGTTTGCGCGTTTCAGTTCCCAACGGCCGAGAACGACGGCCGCATCATTCGCCAGTTGGCTGATGTGCAAATCGGAGAATATTAGTGTTCCCATCGCAGCCGAATCCGGATATTTAGTTCTGTAGCGATCGTGCACTGTTTGCCAACCGCGGGTAACTTCATCGCCGGCAATGAACACGGTATCATCCGTGTGCATATAACCTTTCATGAACCCTTCGATATCACCGCGGTTCCAGGCCTCCTGTTGGGCGTGAAGAACGGCAGCGATTGCTTCGTCCGATGTTGCCGTTGGAGATTGGGCTGGTGCGGCTGATGCTCCGAGATAGAAAACTGCAACGATAAAACCAACCAAACCGGAAGATAACAAGCGCCATGCCCAGAGGATTCTCATTCGTGTTATTATTAGTCGCACCGAGGCTTCGTCGTGGACGGGTTCGCAGGCTGGCGCGCGGTGTTGACCGGGCGAGCGCTTCCCCTTACATATGCATGCTTTGAGAGCTTTTTGGGCTTTGGTGCTCGCTTCGGCGGCAACTAGTTTTGCACAGGTCAATCCTGCGCCAGCGCCGATCTCACCGGCCCGTTCTCCCGCGGTGACCTCCCCGACCGGCGCCCAAGATATGGTCCGGTTGCAGTTCCCCAATAGTGATGTCCAGGATGTCCTCCGCCTCTACGAGACGCTGACGGGCAAGCGCATCATCGTTGACAACCTTGTTGCCGGTAAGGTGAACATTTTTCTCACCAAAGATGTGACCCGAGAAGAGGCGATCAAGATCATCGAGATGAATCTCGCCTTGAACGGTTATTCTCTTGTGCAGGCCGACAAAGATACTATTGAGGTGGTCGGCCAAAACCAAAATCCACGTCGAGCGGCCGTTCCTATCATTTCCGATACCGGGGATATTCCGCCCGGGAATACGGTCGTCAGTTTTCTATTCAAGCTCCGTTATACCGATCCGCAGGACGTGGCCACCTTGCTGCAGCAATATCTGCAGCCGACTGGT
>QHNB01000103.1 GCA_003217965.1 Verrucomicrobiota bacterium
CAGCAGCGACACTAATCAAACCGCCGAAGATTAAGCTGCCGAACCGGCGAATCCTCCTCCGACTCTTGAAGGAGATGACCAGGGCCAAAATTCCGTTAACCAGCGCGTAAGCTCCGAAGAGCAAAACCAGGCTAAATATCGTGATACCTGGCCAGATGAAAGCTAAGATACCAAATAGGACGGCAGCCAAGCCGCGTAGAGCAAGCAGACACCGTAGTCGCGAGCGACCGCTCCGTTGGGCTCGAAGTCCGCCAGTAGCGGGAAGTGAAGCTTGCGATCGCGCACGAAAGCGGCGTGACACCAAGCCCCATCTACCGAAATCCCGAGAAGTTCCGCATTAAACTCCTAAAACTCATCCAGCATCTCATTGTAAAGAGTCATCTGATCTCCACAGACCGGGCTCCAGTCTGCCGGATAGAAGGCCAGAATCACCGGGCGACCTTGCAGCTCGTTTAAAGTTAACCATTGGTCTGCGTACTTCGGAGAGTGAATTCGGGCGCCTGCGTTCCGGCGGAGAGTGGGCCTCGCCGGCTCTTGACGTACATGTCTTTGTAGTTGGCGTCGCCAGTCATAAGGACCGCCTTTTCGTCGCGCGAAGTGCGCGGCGCTTCGTCTCCGCCAGCGCACTTCGGCGCGGTCCTGTCTACTCTACTTTGACTTCGATTTGCTTCGGCTTTGCGCTCTCGCTTTTCGGCAAATGAACCGTCAGGATACCATCCTTGAATTCTGCCTTGACCTGCTTCGCGTTCGCATCGTCGGGCAAAGTGAAGCTGCGAACGAAGCTGCCGTAGGCTCGTTCGATCCGATGGTAGCGCTTGTCTTCCTTTTCGAATTTGCGCTCACCGGAAATAGTGAGCACTCCATTCTCGACTGTGACCTTGACGTCGCCTTTTTTTATTGCCGGCAGCTCGGCTTTAACAACGTATTCCTTATCGTCTTCGGTAATGTCGGCGACCGGCGACCAGTCGGCGACAGTGAGGCCTTCACGTCCGTTTCCCTGACGTGGAGCGCGAGCAAAAACGCTCGAGAGACGGTTTTGCAAGTCCTCGAGTTCCTTAAATGGTTCCCAGCGGGTAAGTGTGTTGATCATGGGTTTGTGATTGAGTTGGTTGCGGTGGTTGTTGTTTCCGCTGCAATCCTCGACCGCTTCGGGAATACAGCGGCTTCTCTCTCTTTCGCTGAAGCATCCGCTCTTGTCTTGGTAACTTAGGTTCCTATTTTGAATTGCGATGTTCGAAATCGACAAAACCAAGACTTGGCCGGGTCGCGTAAGCGCCTAGGCAGCCCAGACAAATGCGCTAGCGAAACCCGATGGCTCGGCGACGGAATATTCTTGAACCCGCAGTGCAAAAACCGCTTCTGCGCTTACATGCCGCCCTCGATCTCACGTCCTTCTGGAAGGCAATTCAAGGGGTGATCGATGTCGCTCTGCCCGGTTCATTTCTGGGGCTGACCCTGCAGCATAATCCTATCATGCCAATGATCGCGAAATGGTCGCGTTCAATCCCAGATGGCAATTTCAACTCGACTCTCCTTCAGGATTACCTCCGGGCACATCCACGGTGCCGGTTCGTTCGCTCGACCGACATTTTTCTAAATATGGAGAAACTGGAAAAATCAGATTTTTACCAACAGTATATGGAACCGCAAAAGCGGCGTTACGCCATCGGGCTGTTTTTCTGGCGCGGTCAGCGTCTGATCTGTGTGATCGTTATCATGCGGACGGCGAGACAGGGCGAAATTAACCCGCAGCAAACGAAGCTATTACAGCAACTCTATCCGCAGTTCCAAACCGCACTGCACCGGCTCGGTTCACTTGAACGGGAGCATTCGACCCGAATCGCGTTGGGAGAGTTTCTTCGCCGGCTTCCGCTCCCAACCATTCTATTGCGATGGAATTTGACTCTGATCTACCAAAATCGCGCCGCTCGTGAATTTTGTGCTTTGTGGGAAAAAGGACCGAAAATGTCTCGCGTCTTAAAGTCCGATGATCCCGTACCGCTTGAGATTTTGGAAGGTTGCCGCGCGCTCAAAAAGAAGTGGCAAGAATTCCCATGGGCCGGCTTTGCCACTGCAGGTCCCGGTGGCGAAATGGTGCGTCATCCCAATCAACCGCACCTACGCGCTACAATCAGTCTTCATCAGATCCGCTCTGCCGGCATCGCGCGGCCGCATTTCCTCATCGAGTGTGAAGACCTTCATTCGGCACGGAGCCGGGAACAATTGCCGCATATGGCTCGCCTGACCCGACGAGAACAAGACATCACGCGAATGGTCTGTGACGGTCGAAGCAATCAAGAGATCGCCGACGAGGCTGGTCTCAGCCTCTCAATGGTGAAGAAGCATCTGCATTCCGTCTTTCGCAAACTGGAGATTACCAGTCGCAGCCAGCTGATGGCTTTAATGCGGTAGTTACCGCAGGACGTTTCGCTGCTTCAACAACTCGTGGAGGCGTTCGTGGGGCAAGGCTTCGACGCGATGATTATCACGACCAACCATGTCGTGATTGTCGATTAGCGCGTTGACGATCGCTTCTTCCGTCGCTTCCACTGTTGCGGTGAAGAGCGGGTCCATCAAATCATTCGGCATCGTCTCGATTTCGCGGGTAGGCGAATCGGAATCAGCGGCGTGAGGATTCGCGGTGGAAAATGCGACAAAGAGATCGCCGGAACCATTCCCGGAAACGCTGCCCGTGCGCGCGAGTCCGAGTGAAGCGCGGCGCGCCAGCCTTTTCAGTTGGTGCGGCATGAGGGGGGCATCAGTGGCTACGATGATAATAATTGAGCCGGTGTCTTTTTTGTAAACCGATCCAGGAAATTCTTTGCCGACGGAAACACCGGCGATGATTAGTTGCGGACGACGCCCGCAATTTGCCTGGACGATTACGCCGACGGTGTAAGGCTTCGGCGAATTGTCAGATCGACGGTCGGAGACCGCCGCTACCGGAACGACGCGCGACGAAGTACCCATCCCGCCTTTGAACTCGTAGCAAATCATACCCGTCCCCCCTCCAACACTCCCCTCCTCAATGGCACCACCATGCGCAGTTTCAATTGCATGCGCCACGTGCTCAGGCTTGACGTGAAACCCGTTCACGTCATTTAGCCAGCCATCCCAGGTTTCGTATTAGTCAGAACGATTGGACCTTCCAGAAATCCACTTTCTTCCACCCATGCCGTACCAGTCATCTCGCCATTGCCATTAAGCGAAAAGTATCCGGCAAACACCGGATCATTCATCGCCGCGGCGCCGCGGGGTAAAATCGCTGTCACGCCGGTCCGCACCGGACCTTTATCGACTTCCAGTTTTCCTTCGCCAGTAATGATTGTGGTGTAGCCAACCTCGACGCCAGCAACGTCGGTAATCGCATTAAATTTTCCAGGCGTGCCATCGAATGGAATTCCCAGATCGCGTCCGCGAATCGGTTTCTGTGTCGCAATTCTCGGGGGCGGCGAGATGGGCTCCCGTGCCAACACCCCGCTCGCTAACATAATCACGAGTGCGATCAGGATCTTCGCATGCATCGCATTGCTCACTTGCTGCTAGCGCCGTACTTCTCCATCAAGTGATCAATATAGAAGCTGTAGCGGTCCGCCGCCGCAGCACTTTCGATGAACAGAATGTTCTCCGCGTTGAACTGTGCACTCCGGGAGAAATTGTAAGAGCCCGTGATGACAGTGTTGTCGACAATCAAAATCTTGTTGTGCATGAAGTCGTGGCGGGCCATTGGACTATAAGGAGTTGAGTTTTTGCCGACTAGGCCGGCACGCGCGATCACCTCTTCGAGCGCGGGAATTTTCCAGCGATTTTGCGGCACTTCTGCCCATTGCCGAAAAACGTCAGCCATTTGGGTGCGGTCATAGATGCCGTCGATCTTGACCGTTCCCTTCCGCAAAAGATCTAGAAGGGCGGCGATTAATGTGCCGGAATTGATTAGAAGACTGCAAATCCGGACGCGGCGCTGAGCAGAACCGACGCGCTGGCCGATCTCTTTGTCGATTGTGAGCCCACAACCGGGCGAAAACATCACACGCACGGTCGCAGGTTGAGCTGAAAAAGATAACGAGACCGGCCCGGTCCCCATCCCACCGGTGTCATCAAAATTTTCCTTCTGCCACAGCTGTTCGAAATCTTGGACAAAGCCCAAGGCCAAGGCTCCGGAATCAACCTCGACCACGTTGTTTTCCATTAAAGTGAAGCTGTCGTCCGTCAAATTGAGAGAACCGGTCCAAACCGACTCTCCGTCTCGGATAATAAACTTGTGATGCATTAGCTTCATTCCCGCGATTCGCCGCCAGGGAAAACCGAGCGACTGCACAAACAGACTCGTGCCCGGAGGGGCAGGGTCCTGACCAGCGGCGAGATTGGGCTTGAGCGGCTTGTCTCCATCAAAACAAATGCGAATTTCGACGCCGGCAGCCGCGCGTTCTTTTAGGGCAGCGCTAAACTCATTTTTGAGGGAATCGCTCAGCCGGATGTCGTAAAAAGCGAAATCCAGACTTCGCTTCGCGCCGTTAATAAAATTAATCAGACGCGACATCACGGTTTCGGCAGTCTGTTCACCCTGGACCAGAAAAAAGAACGCGAGCTGATTGCCAGTAATCGGAGCCACAAACGCGCAACTCACTGTTTAGCTATCAGGATAGACTGAATCATTGTGTCGAACAGATTCTGCGCCGTCTGACCGTCGATCACCCGCCGGAAGTTCTCCTGCCAAGGCGGCCTGCTCTTTCCTGGGGTGGCAAGCCAGCCGTTATGGGGAGATGAATCCCGCGCAGCGCTATCGAATGCGTTTCCATTCCATCGCAGACTTTCATCTTTCGCGCAATTGGGGAAACGCTAAAGTTTTCGGGTGAGCTACGAAGTTTTCGCGCGCAAATACCGGCCACAAACGTTTGACGACCTGGTTGGGCAACCGCATGTCTCGCGTACGCTCAAGAATGCGGTCGCGCAAAACCGTCTCGCCCATGCTTACCTTTTTGTTGGTCCGCGCGGGACAGGGAAAACATCGACCGCTCGCATTTTATCGAAAGCGCTGAACTGTATTCATGGCCCTACCGTTACGCCATGCGGCGTGTGCGATAACTGTCGCGAGATCGCTGCCGGGAACAGCCTCGACGTGCTTGAGATCGACGGCGCGAGTAATAACGGGGTAGAGCAAGTACGTGAGCTGCGGGACAACGTCCGCTACGCGCCAGCGAAATCGCACTTCAAAATTTACATCATCGACGAGGTGCACATGCTCACCTCGGCCGCCTTCAACGCCCTGCTCAAGACGCTGGAGGAACCGCCCCCGCACGTAAAATTCATCTTTGCAACGACCGAGCCGCAGAAGGTTTTGCCGACAATTCTCAGTCGCTGCCAACGATTCGATCTCCATCGCATCGCCAGTAATTTGATCGCCCAGCATCTGCAATTCATCGCTGAGAAAGAGAAGATCACGCTGACGCCGGCGGCTGCACACGCCATCGCGCGCGGGGCGGAAGGCGGAATGCGGGACGCCGAATCGATGCTCGACCAATTAGTCGCGTTCTGTGGCGAGGAAGTGACGGAAGAGGACGTACTCAACGTTTTTGGCTTCACCAGCGAACAAGTGGTGTCCGATTTCGTCGGTCGAATCTTGCGTGCCGAAACGCCTGCTGCGCTCGAGCTGCTACATGAGCAATGCGATGCCGGCAAGGATATGATGAAACTGATGTCGGACACCATGTCTTATCTGCGTGACTTGTTGGTGTTTAAGGTGAAGCCTGATGCGCTGGCTGACGATATCAGTGATGAAATTCGGCAATCGTTCGCGTCGCAAGCGTCACCGATCGAAACGAACCGGGTGCTGGAATTGATCGATCAGTTCGCCGCCGCAGAAGGCCGGATGAAATGGGCGCCGAATAAGAAACTGCATTTCGAAGTCGCGGTCATTAAAGCAATCCAGACGCTGACGCAGGCAACCCTTGATGATGTCATTGAGAACCTGAGTGCATTACGCGATGGCAATCCGATCGAAGTGAGACCAGCCGCAAAGGAATTGGTCCAGACCAAGAATAAAGCCGCGAAGCAAACGGCTCAACCTGGGTTGGCCGGCACGATGGAAGAGGACGCCAAGAAATCCGCCGATAGTGACCGGCTCAATTTTATGGGAATTGAAGGTCGCAACTTCGTTCTTGGGTTTGCGCCTGAGCAAAAATCGTTAATTGAAACCGTAGGGACGGCAAATAACCGGAAGTTTCTCGAGTCGCTGATGGCCAAAGTGACGGGAAAAGAACTGTCAGCAAAGTTGATGATAAAGGAGGGACTGCCGCCCAAAGATCCGAAAGCTCAGGTGGAAAATTCAGCAAACCGGAGGCGCGCCGAGGCGTCACCAATCGTGCGCGAGGCGCTGGAGATGTTTAAAGGCGAAAT
>QHNB01000104.1 GCA_003217965.1 Verrucomicrobiota bacterium
CCCTGGCTTACACCATCGATTCGCGCTGGAGAAATCGCGCCGAGTTTCCAAATGGACGGCAGGAGATCATTCAATTTCTGAAGCGCAAGTGGGCGAAAGAGCTGGACTACCGGTTGATTAAAGAGCTCTGGGCTCACGACGGAAATCGCATTGCCGTGCGCTTCGCCTACGAATGGCATGATGACTCCGGCAATTGGTTCCGCTCATACGGGAATGAGAATTGGGAATTTAACGAGCATGGTTTGATGCGGTTGAGGTACGCCTCCATTAACGATCTCCCCATCAAGGAGTCGGAACGTAAGTATCATTGGCCACTTGGTCGTCGTCCCGACGCGCACCCTGGATTAAGCAAGCTTGGTTTATGAGCATGACCAAAGCAAAAGATGCGAGAAGGGTAACTTAACTAATCGAGCGCACTTTTACACCAGGCGCGAATTGGTGCTCCGTCCTGATTTTCGGGGAACGTGCGCCACGACCGATTCGTTAGTGCGAACATCGGAGGCAATCTGATCCGCTAAGTCGGCGGTCGGACACGGCCGCTACAATCGAACTTCTCATGTCATTTCGAGCGACGGCGAGGAATGGAGCGACTTGGGAAGCCGCGACATAGGCGGCGCCGGCCGAAGGCCGTGTGAGTGGGCAGCGAACGAGCCAATCTCTCATTACTCCTCTAAGGAAAATATCATGAGATGTCTCGACTTCGCTCGACATGACAGGAGCCTGCTCTTGTAGCGTGCGCCGCCTCACCGCTACCAGGATCGATTTCAGCCAGCCTCGGCTACTCGAACCACTTCACCAGAGAGAGGTTCCCACCGCCGGTGGTGACGATAATGAGATTCATCACGAGAAGCATCGTGTCATAGCTCCATCCATTTGTTCCTGATTCGCCCCAGAAGCCTGTGTGCCAGGTAAAAATCTTCTTCTGGATCGCGCCGAGCATGATCAAGATCAAACCGGCAGCAGCGAGTTGCGCGAGAACGCCAAAGATGACTCCCAGACTTCCCGCGATCTCGGCTGTGCCCAGAAAAATCGTGAAGCCTTTGCTCATGCCAATGTCTCTGCTTCGTGCCTCAGGATTCTTGAGGTGATTCCATCCACTCGTTAGGATTACGACTCCAACCATGATGCGCAAAAGGAGAAGCGCGACGTCAGTGAAGGTGGCTAACTGAGGAAAGATCATGCTCTGACTATACAGCCGCCATCAACCGCGGTTTCAACAGCAAAAGTCGGCGCGCCTCTCAGCCAACTTGGATGGATCGCGGTGGTGCATCTGCAGACCAAGCGGTTAAACTTCTCCGTCGATGCTACTGCTTCAAGGTCATCGCTAAAACGCGAGACGCGCCGTTAGCGGCAACAAGTGCAACTAAGAGGCCGACGCCCTCGTCTGGAACTCGTAGGAGAAGCTTCGTTTCCTTGGTTGTCTTGTGTTAAAGATCTCAGGAACAAATTAAACAGAAGGAAACCAAGCCAACGAAATTTTGCTGTTCGTCGACGCCGCCTGCTTCGATCCGTTCTATCTGAGCGCGTCGGACGATTGTCGTTCCCTGGCAATCTCCTGTTAACGATTCTTCGTCAATAGACCGAGAGAAGGCAGAGAACCCAGCGAAATTCTCATCTCGCATTTCTGGGTCGTCACTCGGCCTTCTACCTCGAAAGAGAGAGCGAGCATCACTTCGGCGGTAGCACCAGAAAATCCCACACTCGCGCCATCGCGGTAGCACTCACGAGCCGGTAAGTTGTATGGGCATGAAGATTTATGATCCGAAAACAAACGCTAACTACGAAGTCAGACCATCAATCTTGATGGCAAAGGACTATTAGTCGGAAAGGCCCTATGCAAATTTTGCAAAAGCTCGAGGTAGTCGCAGCTCTGTGGATAGCGAGCATCTGTTTGCTTGTCGCCACGGCCAGTGGGCAGGATCGAATACTTCCTGAACTGCCACAAGCAACCACGCCGGTGACGCTGGTGGCAGCATCGGATCCAGTCACCGGCAAATCCGAGTTTCGCTATCAAGGCAACAACACACCGCCGGTAATTCGGGTGCGACCGGGGACTGTTCTGAACGTAGAATATAAGAATCAGCTCGCAGCCCACTCGAAGGAAGAGTGCGTTGGTCATCCCTGCATGAACATGACAAACCTTCACTTTCACGGGCTGCATGTTTCGCCAAAAGCACCGCAGGATGATTCCCTGGATATGATAGCTTCGCCCGGAGAGACATTGCATTACTCTGTGCAAGTGCCGCCGCAGCAACCTCCGGGACTGTATTGGTACCACACCCACCCCCATGGCGAGAGCTACGTTCAGGATCTCGATGGAATGTCAGGAGCTATCGTCGTTGAGGGTATTGACCGCTATGTGCCCGAAGTGCGGCATATGCGCGAGCGGATTTTGGTGCTGCGCGATCTTGTTCTGCCTAAAGATGGGGTTGAACGAAATCGCGTGATGGAGTTGGTCGCGATGCAAACGACGCAATGCGGCACCGCGCCCGAGGATCCGGAACGAGCCTTCACCGTCAACGGAAGTCTCCGTCCTCAAATCAACATCTCGTCCGGAGAGCGACAGTTCTGGCGGATCGTAAACGCCAGTCCGGATCGTTATGCCGACTTGGAACTGGACTCAGAGTCACTCGAGGTAGTGGCTCTTGATGGCATGCCTTTGGCCTACCACGATCCTTCCACTCTCAAGCGATCAATGAGCCACGTTCTAGTTCCACCGGCCGGAAGAGTGGAAGCAATTGTTACCGGACCACTAGCGGATTCGCATGCGGCGCTGCGCTCACGTTGCTTCGATACTGGTCCGGATGGGGATTCTAATCCGGGGATGGTCCTGGCTGATATCGTTTCGGGCCAGCCATCAAATGTCCAAGTCGGCCCTGGGCAGAGCGGAGCGCCGGTCTACGCGACTTTCCCCGCAATAGTTCTTAAACGCATCGAAGCCAGCGAACCGCAATTCGTTGTCACTTTCACTGAAGACAAACAGGGCTTTTACATTAATGGCCAGAAATTCGAAATGAGTGCCGGCCCGATGCTAACGGTGGATATCGGTTCGCTGCAGCATTGGCGGGTAATGAACCCAACACGAGAGGTGCATCCCTTTCACATCCATCAGGTGCATTTCCTGGTATATGCCGTCGACAATAAACCAGTGAAAGATCCGGTATGGGTCGATACCGTGAATGTCTCCTACGGCAGCTCGGTGGACCTGGTCATGGATTTTACCGATCCCATCATTCGCGGCATGTCACTCTTCCATTGTCATCTGCTAAGCCACGAAGATAAGGGCATGATGGCGAAGATCCTGTTCCGATGATCATTCGCCCTTACATCACACAAGCTAGTTGATGGAGAAAGCATCTAACTGGTTGCTTCCAACTGTCTTGAGTACGACAGCGGGTGCGGTCGATGTGATCGGATTTCTTGCGCTCGGAGGACTCTTCATTGCGCACATCACCGGGAATCTGGTCATCCTCGCCGTCCATTATGTGACCGGAGGCTTCTGTCAGATTGGACCGCTTCTCTCAGTACCTGTGTTCGTCCTTGTGCTCGGCTTAGTTATCGTCCTGTTCGCAAACAAAGCGACTGAAGGAGCCCGGCGCACGTTGTTGATTCTCCACGCGGGTCTACTGATCGGATTCCTGGCGCTTGGCGCTGGGCTCGGCCCCTTCCCCAACCCCGATAGTGGAATGGCAGTATTTGTCGGTGATGACGACAAACATAACTCAACTAACGATCGATCTTGCCTTGCTCGTCCGCGGCAAAGGAGAGCTATCAAATATCAGTCGAGCCCGCCGTGGCGCTCGCTTGACTTTTCCATCTGTGATCGGATTCGTGGCCGGCTGCGCCGCCGGCGGTTTTCTGGAACTTCATTTTGGAATGTGGGCGCTGGTGGCGCCGGTTGTGCTCGCCGTGATTGCAATTCCACTAAGTGAACTTGTGACAGAGAATGTCAGAGAGAC
>QHNB01000070.1 GCA_003217965.1 Verrucomicrobiota bacterium
TCACACCGTCCATGAGACGGAAGCGGAAGCGCGCGAGGAAACCCGACGCATGCTCGATGTCTATGAAACCTTTGTCCGCGATCATCTGGCGCTCCCGGTTTTTAGCGGCGAAAAATCCGAGAGCGAACGTTTTCCCGGTGCGGTGCAGACGCTTTCGATCGAAGCGATGGTACAGGATCGGAAGGCGATCCAAGCGGGGACGTCGCATTTTCTCGGCCAGAATTTTTCGCGGGCGAGCGGCATTCAATTTCAGACACGTGAGGGAAAGCAGGAGTTCGGCTGGACGACAAGCTGGGGCATGACTACCCGGCTGATCGGTACGGTCGTGATGACGCATGGCGATGACGATGGCTTGGTCTTGCCACCGCGAATCGCGCCAACTCACGTCGTTATTATTCCGATTACGCCCAAGGAAGAAACGCGCGCCGCCGTCCTTGAAGCGTGCACGAGGCTCGCTGCCCAGCTGCGGACTGGTGGTTACGGCGACCGACCGATTGAAGTCGAGATCGATCAACGCGATCTCGGCGGGGGCGTCAAGAATTGGGAATGGATTAAGAAAGGTGTGCCGCTTCGGGTGGAGATTGGGCCACGCGACTTGGAATCAGGCAAAGTCACGGTCAGTCGCCGAGATCAGCCGGTAAAAGCGAAAGAAGTCTTCGCCACTGGCGAATTCGTCGAACGAGTGCCCGAGATTCTGAACTCCATTCAGCGGAGTCTGTTCCAGCGGGCCCTGCAATTTCGCGACGCGAACATCCGGATTTTTGACTCACGCGAGGAATTCTATGATTTCTTCACTGCGAAAAACCCCGCTAAACCGGAAATTCATGGTGGATTTGCCCTGGCCCATTGGAATGGATCGCGGGCCGTCGAAGAAAAGGTTAAAGCCGATCTCAAAGTCACGATTCGCTGTATTCCATTCGCTGATCCGGCCCACCCAACCGAGCCGGGAAAATGCATTTTTACGGGTGAACCGAGCCCTCAACGCGTTGTCTGGGCAAAGTCATACTAGGCCGATCCATTGACGACGAGAGGCGCGCTGTTTTATTTTTGTAAATGGCGATTGATCTCAAACTTTACAGCCGCGCAATGTGTTCTTGGTGCGAGGACGCGAAGGACTATCTTCACGTCCGCGGCTATAAATTTATTGAGATCGACGTAGGGCATGATCGCGCCGCTTACGAAGAAATGAGGGAGCTTTCCGATCAGAGTTGTGTGCCGACGCTGATCGCCGGCGATGAAGTGCTGGCGAATTTCGATATCGATCAGCTCGAGAAATTTTTAAGCGAGCACCAAATCGAACCTTAAATGTTATTCGGCCTTTTGCTTACTCTAGGCGTAGGTGTCCTCAGCGTCGCCTTGCGCAGCTATCAAAGCTCTTTTGCGCAAAAGGCAGGGGCGCTCGGCATCTTGATCGCGTCATTTCTCGCCGTCTATTTCATCACTGGAAGCATCGCTTGGGGGGTTGCCGGCGCCGCTAGTTGGCTCTTTCTGCCATGGCTGGAAATTCTCACCCGCATTCGAACGCTCCGTCTACCTAAAGAGAAACAGCTGCGTCCCAAGAGCCCCCCTTCCGCCAGCCTCTTCCCGGGGTTGGACGATATTAGCCGAGAAATCGAAAGCGAGGGCTTCGCTCATGTTACTGATGCCGGTTGGGACTGGGAAGATTACCGGCAGTTCTTCCGGCTTTTCTACAAAGGGGATGATCGAGCCCAGGCTACCATCTGCCTAAACGAGCAGCACGACCTCTCTTTTTATTATCTGCGAATCTCATCCCGGGCGACGAATGGTTTGATCTGGACGACGTGGAATTATCCGCTCTCCTACGGCTTAAAACTCACGCCGCAGTACCGGATCAATCGACAACGGGCTGATCAAAGTTTTTGGCAACTTTATCAAAGTCATCGGGATTTCTTGCGCCGGAATCGGATCGAGACCGTCGGCTTGGATGCCCTCGACGACGAGGCCATTCAGAGCGCGATTGAGAGCGATCTACGCGAACAAATCGCACATAATGTTGGCGCTGGTGTTCTCAAGCCGGCGGAAGGCAACGAAGTAAAATATTCCTGGCGGGGAATGATCTATCTCTGGTGCCAGTTCCTGCTCGACTTGGTCCGTCTGTAGCGGCGATCTGCGACCGTCGGGTCCGAGGAGCGCTGCTCCGGCTACACCTTCATTATCTCAGCTTCTTTGCGCGAAAGATGATCGTCGATCGATTTAACGAAGCGATTCGTTAACTTCTGCACTTCATCTTCCAGGTCACGCAGTCCGTCTTCCGTCAATTGTCCGGCAGTTTTCAACTTCTTTGCTTCATCGAGGGCGCTCCGCCGATTCCCCCGCACTCGCACTCGCGCTTCCTCTGCCATTTTACCGAGCGATCGAACCAAATCCTTGCGCCGCTCCTCCGAAAGTTCCGGAATTGGCAGCCGAATAATTTTGCCATCGACCGAGGGAGTAATACCGATCTTGGATTCACTCAGGGCCTTTTCAATATCTCGCACCGTACCGGCATCAAATGGTTGCACGACGAGCAACCGCGGCTCCGGCGTCGTGATCAGCGCCAGCTGTTTCAATTTCATGGCCGAGCCATAGGCCTGCACATCCACATTCTCGACCAGAGCCGGAGAGGCTTTACCCGTGCGGACTGCGGCAAACTCATGCACCATGTAATCGACGCTTTTTTCCATCGCCATTTCGGCTTCGAGGAGAATGTCGTCGCTGTTCATCGGAAAATTCTGACGCGTGCCGGTGCTAATCGCAAACGAGGGTACCGACTTTTCGGCCCAGGACCGCGTCTCGAAGGATGCCCGGTTGATTCATATCGAAAACCACGATCGGGATCTTGTTGTCCATGCACAGACTAAACGCGGTGGAATCCATTACCTCGAGCCGCTTTCCCAGGGCCTCAGCATAGCTGATGCGGTCATACCGTTTTGCCTTCGGATTTTTGTTGGGATCTGAATCATAGACGCCATCGACCTTGGTTGCTTTCAGAATTACCTCCGCGCCGATCTCATTAGCCCGCAAAGCAGCAGTAGTATCTGTGGAGAAAAAGGGATTTCCCGTGCCGGCCACAAAGATTACGACCCGTCCGAGCTCGAGGTGGCGTATGGCACGGCCGCGAATGAACGGCTCGGCCACGTTTTTCATTTCAATCGCGGTCTGGACTCGGGTCTCGATCCCGATTTGGGCGCAGGCGCTTTGTAACGCCAATCCATTAATGACAGTTGCCAGCATCCCCATGTAATCCGCCGTCGTTCGATCCATTCCCCGATGGGCGGCCGAGAGTCCTCTCCAAATATTGCCGCCCCCAATAACAATGCCGACTTGGACGCCAAGATCGCGCACCTCTTTTACGCGCTCGGCAATCCCACGCACTACCTGCGGCGAGATATTCTCTTTCGAGCCGCGTTCCTGCATCGCCTCGCCGCTCAGCTTTAAAACGATCCGTTTGTAAACGGCGACCTCGCTCTGCATGGCGCGCCAAGATGCCGCAAAATCTTTCTCGTTGGAAAGCAAAATGACTAGGAAGAGCTGCGCTTTCTGGGCTGTGACTCGCCTGCAGTTCCCGGCGTCCCCTGCGCAATCCACGGATGACCCCGCACCAGCTCATCAACCGTCATTCGCCGCGATCCTTCGAGGTGCACATCCAGCAGAGCGAGCGCGCCCTTCCCGGCTCCAAAAACAAGAGCGCGATCGGGCAATGAAATAGCAGTGCCCACGTTGACATGAACGTCGCCGGTAATGGCAGCGGCGAAGACTTTTAGGGTACGCTTGCAGTTGTGACGTGCATCCCAAACCTGAGTGAACGCACCCGGCCACGGATTGAATGCGCGAATTTTGCGTTCAATAACCTCGGCTGCCTCATCCCAATCGATCCGCCCGTGCTCGCGCTCGAGTTTTGGAGCGTAGGTTGCAAGCGCGTTCTCTTGCGGGATGCGCGCTGCGCGGTTTTGGCTCAGTTGCACCATTGCCTCGGCTAATGCATCCGGCGCAATCTTCGCCAGACGGGTGTGGAGTGAGCCGGCGGTGTCTCTCGAGTCGATCTGCGTTTCGCGTTTCAGAAGAATATCGCCAGTATCGAGACCTTCATCCATGTAGATGATGGTGATTCCCGTTAGGCGGTCGCCTGCCGCGATCGCGGCCTGAATCGGAGCGGCACCGCGCCATCGGGGAAGGAGCGAGGCATGAAGATTCAAAGAAGCAATTCGTGCCGCGTTCAGAACCGATCGGGGAAGAATTTGCCCGTAGGCCATCACGACGATTAAATCGGGCGCCAAAGCGCGAATTTCCGATATTGCTTGGTCGCTCTTGATTCGTTTCGGTTGCAGTAGCGGAAGAGGGATATCTCTAACCGCGAGCTTGATTGGCGATGGTTTAAGGCGCTGATCTCGTCCGGCCGGTTTGTCTGGTTGAGTGATAACGCCCACGAGTTTGTGCTCCTGCGATCGTTGGAGCATCCGCAGTGTCGGCACGCCAATCTCGCCGGTGCCGATAAAAACAACGCGCATCCGCGCTAGGGCAATGAAATCGGACTGCGCCTGCGAGGACGACGTGCCGCCATCGCCTGCGCCATTATTTTTTCGCCCGCCGTGATTTCACGCGAGCCGACTGATGACGCGCAGCCAGTGCAGAGATAATCGTAGATTTCCTTATCTGGCAGGACTAGCAGCAGGCGTTCGCGCACTGGCAGCGTGGCTCGGCACTTTTCGCAATAGAGCGTCGAGGCGGTGAAATTCTCAAACTGCTGCTGCGACTGCGGCGGGCTCATGCTTTTCCGGAACCAGGCCATCATTCACACTGGCCAGGATATCGAAAAGAACCTTGGCCGGCGGTTGTGTCGCGTCAATAGTCGTAATGCGGTCCGATGAATAATATAACAGCACCGGCTTCGAATCGACCTCGTAAGTGGAGAGACGTTTGTGAATCACTTCTTCGTTCGCGTCATCCAGGCGATTGTCTTTCAGGGCCCGCTTCTTCAAACGATAAAAAAGTGTGTCGCGATCGGGACAGGAGAGATGAAAGACTTTTTGCACGTCAATCAGCCGATCCATGATCTTGGCCTGGTTGACGTTTCGCGGGATTCCATCCAGCACGAGAACGTCGATGTCTGGCTTGAACTTGTGAGCGTCGACCGCAGCATCGATTGCTTCTTTCCAAAGTTCGACCGTTACCTCGTCCGGAACGAGTTGGCCTCTGCTCGAGTATTCCAAAAAAGCGCGACCTACCGGTGTCCGGGTATCGATTGAGCGAAAAACATCACCGCACGCGCAATGAAAGAAACGGGGGATCGTTCCAAGCGTTTTGCCTTGGGTACCTTTGCCGCTGCCGGGGGCACCAAAAAGCAGGAACGTCTTATATTTCATGTGGGAAATCGATCTTACCGCAATGGCCATGCCATTGTTAAGTCCAGAGATGCCGCCAACGGGTTATTCCTTCGCCACCGGATCAACGTTCACCCGCCGACTGGCCCGATCGAACCTGACGTTCCCGTCGATCAGGGCGAAAATCGTGTAATCGCGCCCCAGGCCAACGTTTTTGCCGGGCAAAAATTTCGTTCCGCGCTGGCGCACGATGATATTGCCGGCAACAACAAGTTCGTTTCCGAACTTCTTTACCCCGAGCCGTTTGCTGACGCTGTCCCGACCATTCTTTACGCTGCCTTGTCCTTTTTTATGAGCCATTGTTAGGAGGCCTTCTCTTTTTTCGCTTTCGAACTGCCCAAACTGATCGATTTGATTTTCAGCCTGGTCAGCTTACGCCGGTGGCCCACCGTGCGGTGATAGCCTTTCCGACGCTTAAACTTGAAAGCGATAATTTTCTTATCCTTCCGCTGTTCCACGACTTGAGCTGTTACCTTTGCACCATCGATGGGAGTGCCGTGAGTCACGTTTTCCCCATCGGCGTAGAACAAGACATCGGAGAGAACAACCTGTTTGCCCGCTTCGGTAGGGAGAAGATCGACATCGATCGTGTCACCCTCCGCGACACGATATTGCCTGCCACCGGTCTTGATGATTGCGAATGCCATACCAGGGGATGCCTCCCGAAAAAAGCCGTGCAAAGTGGCACAACATGGTGCCGTTTACAAGTCATTTCGCAGCTATCAGTCGCTTTAGGAAAGCGAAGAGTTTCTGGATTTTATCTTCGATCCTTCAATCAACAGCACGATCTCCCCCTTAACCGGCCGCGCGGAGTAAAATGCCAGCAACTCACTCGCGATCCCGCGTCGAAACTCTTCAAACTTCTTTGTGAGTTCGCGTGCTACGCAAAGCCGCCGTTCCGGCATAATACCGGCACTGGCCATCAGGGTTTTCGCCAGCCGATGAGGGGACTCGAAAAAGATGGTGGTCTCCTCCCGCTCTGCAGCGGCGCGAAGCTCGCGTTGGCGCTGACCAGTTTTGACCGGCAAGAACCCGCGGAAGCAAAATTTCTCTGTTTCGAAGCCGCTACCGACCAGCGCGGTAAGAATCGAAGAGGGACCTGGCACGATCGTGAATGGCAGTTCGCTCTTGATACATTCGCGAATTAGCCGTGCGCCTGGATCGGAAAGCCCGGGAATTCCAGCGTCCGTAATCAGCGCAATATTTGCACCGGCGGCCAGCCGTTCGATTAATTGTGCGGTGCGCATCGCTTCGTTGTGTTCGTGAAAACTGACCAGGGGCTTTTTGATCTCAAAGTGTTTCAGCATAACGCCCGAATGGCGCGTGTCTTCGGCCGCAATGAGATCGGCTGATTTTAAGGATTCCAGTGCACGCAGGGTGATGTCGCCAAGATTTCCAATTGGGGTCGCGACAACGTAGAGCATGGCGAATCTTAGGCGGCGGGAGGACTCGGCTCAACGGCTTGCATAAATGTTGACCGAGACATCTTTCGTAAATCATTAATACCTGATTGCCAAGTAATTACATTCGAAGTACAATACGTAAGTTGGACGGATGAGCTATCCACGTCGATAGTGTTGTATGAAATTATTCTCGAAGCATCCGATTCCCCGGATTACGGCCGGCTGAGAACGGACGCCTCGATCGTTTCTGCGGACCCGCGGGTTTCTTATTACCGCTCTGGCAGGCCGAATGCTCTCCAGACCGCGCGGCAACTCAACCACACATAAATTTTTAGATACTTTTAATGAAACCAAGATCTCAAATCAGCTCGGTCTCGCACGTTTTCGACCTCGGCGACCGATTCACGGCGCGTCGTGCCAGGAAATTCCCAGGGATCGAGTGCCATTTTCAAGAGCCGAGGCAGACAAATGGCGGTTCGTCAGGCAAACCCGATAACTTTTCGACCGATGGATTTCATCGATTGAGCAGCCGTTATATCACAAAAGAGACGAGCAGAGCCTTTGTCGCGGATGCGATCATCTTTGGTATGATCGTGGGCGTTTCGGCGTGGCCGATCATCTCCATGATTCAGGCCCTAGTACATCTGTTCCGCTAAGAGCCCTAAGACAAACCCGATCCAAACTCATCCCTGTAGGGCGGCGTTTCTTCGGGCGCAAAACCGTGTCGCATGATGTTTTCCGTCACGACACGTGGGACGACGAAGTTGAGCAAATAATCGGCGCCTCCGGCCTTAGTCCCGCCACCGCTCATTTTGAATCCGCCAAAAGGATGACGGCCAACAACGGCACCGGTGCATGAGCGATTTACGTAAACGTTGCCTGCGACCAGCTCGGCCTTGACACGTTCGATGTTCGCTGGGCTGCGCGAGAAAAATCCGGCCGTCAGCGCGTAATCCGTGTCGTTCGCGATTGCAATCGCTTCGTCGAGATCGCGCGCCTTTAACACACTCAGAACAGGTCCAAAAATTTCGCACTGACTCAGAGTCATCTCCGGCTTCACATCGGTGAAAATCGTCGGCGGGATGAAATAGCCGGTTGCCGGAAAATCCGTGCCCTGAAACGCGAGCGTCGCCTCTTTTTTACCTCGCTCGATAACCTCTTGAATGCGGCGATAGGCGGTTTTGTCGATCACCGGACCGACAGTGATGCCAGGCTCCTCGGGATTACCGACGCGCAAACTTGCGGCCGCCGCAATTAACCGCTCCATCACCCGATCGTAATTGTCTGCCAGGACGATCAAACGCGAACAGGCGGAACACTTTTGTCCCTGATAACCGAATGCCGAGTAGATGGTGTCGACGATCGTCTCATCAAGATCGGCATCGGAATCGACGATCACGGGATTTTTGCCACCCATCTCGCAAACCACCCGCTTCAGTTCATGTTGGCCCGGGCGAGTCTTGCCAGCCGATTCCCAGATTCTTAACCCGACTTCACGCGAACCCGTAAAGGCGATCATTTCAATGTCGGGGTGATCGACCAGATGGGCACCGATGACGGATCCATGACCAGGAAGAAAATTTAAAACCCCGGGTGGCACGCCCGCCTCCTCAAATACTTCCATTAAGACCGCACCAACAATTGCCGATGGTTCGGCTGGTTTCATGATCACCGTATTGCCGGTAACGAGTGCGGCTGTGACCATTCCGCACAAAATGGCCATCGGAAAATTCCACGGCGCAATCACCAGAGCAACGCCGCGCGGCCAGTAATGTTGATAGCTTTGCTCACCTGGAACGTGCTGGGTGAGTCTTGGTCGACCGATTAATCGCATTTGGTGCGCATAGAAACGGCAGAAATCCATCGCCTCGCGAATGTCGCCGTCGGCTTCGGCCCATGGCTTGCCAACCTCGAAAACCTCGACAGCGGAAAGTTCAAATCTGCGGCGGTCCAGGATTGCCGAGACACGCTCCAGAAGCTGACAGCGCTCTTCGAACGGCACGCGACCCCAGGTTTCAAAAGCATCGTGCGCGGCTTTTAGGGCTAATTCCGCTTCAGGAATTCCAGCTTCTGCAACATAGCCGACAATTTCATGCGGCTGACTCGGATTCAGGGAAGACATCAACGTCTCGGTCCAAACTTTTCGTCCATCAACAGTGAGTGGGTATTTTTGTCCAAAGCGCGTCCGCACTTCGCGCAGCGCGGCGCGCATTTTTTCTTGCGGCTCATGATAGACGAAATTCACCAGTGGTGCGTTTTCATAAGTGTCGATTGGCCGGAGATCGAGCGAAGCGCCGTTGCGCTGTTGCATTTGGGTGTGTCGCCGCGTAACGGCGCCATTTCCGCCGGCGTGAACAACCTCGCGCGGATCGCGCAGGAGCGTCTCCGCCGACATATTCTCCGAGAATTTCGCGCGCAGAAACCCCTCGTTCGAAGTATTCTCGAGGAGCCGTCGAACCAGGTATGACATGCCTGGCAACAGCTCGCCGACAGGACAATATTCGCGCACGCGATATCCCATCTCGACGAGAGCACGTTTGACTGCTCCGGCCATTCCGTAAAGCAGCTGAAATTCGAAGCGGTGGCGATCGATGCCGAGCTGCTCCGCCAGAGCCTGCGCGTAGGCAATGCTGCGAACGTTATGTGAACCGAAAGCAGAGGTCACGAGCGCCTCGTTCTCGAGCAAAATACGCGTCAGCTTTTCGAAATTTACATCACTCTCAGGTTTTTGAAGCCAGACTGGAATATTCCAACCGTTCTGTTTTGATTTGATCTTTTCGTAGTCCCAATAAGCGCCTTTGACGAGCCGCACGGTGAAACGCGTCCCGCGGGAGCGCCCCCAGGCGATGAGGTCGCGTAAATCCTTTTCAGCGTCGCGCAAATAGGCTTGAAGAACAATGCCCGCATGGGGCCAATCACGGAATTCCGACTCCATGAAGAGCGCCCGGAACAGCTCCAACGTTGTGTTCTTATGGGCGTAACTTTCCATGTCGAAGTTGATAAATGCGCCCAACTCCTTGGCGCGGCGCAAAATCGGGCGCAGTTTCGGCGTGAGATGTGCAATGGCATCGGCTGGATCAGCCGGATTCATTTGCGAATACAAAGCCGAGATTTTAACCGACAGATTGACGACCGGAAATAGCTCGGAGATTCCACCCAATGGATCCGTCCAACCGCGCGTTTCGGCGGCCAGAACATCAAGCAATTCAAAGCAGCGCATCGCATATTCTTTCGCTTCCTCTTCGGAAACAACTGCTTCGCCGAGAAGATCAACCGTAAAACCGATGCCTTGCTTGCGACGTTTCCGAAGCGTCTTCATCACCTCGTCCGGATTGCGCCCGGCGATGAATTGCCGAGCCATACCCGAGACGTTCCAGCGCAAAATTTTTCCACTGACCCACGGCACGACACGCGCCAGGTGCACACCGGTTTGAATCAATGGAGCAACCCCATTTCGCATTTCGGCGAAGTATTCGTCGAGGTGCTGTACGATGTCCGGTCCGCGACGAAGCGACGCCAGCACATCGACAAAGCGGAACATCTGGACCTTGAAATGCTCGTCCCGCATCGAGAACTCCATCATCCGTTGATAAAATCCGGCTTTGCTAAAAATCGATTCCGGATGCCGATCGACAAGCTCAAAGATACGTGTTCCGCGTCGCTCGATTTCCGCCTGCAAGGAACTCATGCGCGACTGTAGCTCTGCCCATCGTTTTCGGCAAAGTCGGTTGTGGAGTCAGGCGTGCAACCGGGGCGGTGAGAGGTGAATTGCGCCGAATCCGCGCTGTCCTCTTCGTCCTTTCCCATTTGCAACTTCGCTCCTTAAAGCATTCTGCACCGCCGCTGTTCCTCGCGACAGAACCCTTCTTAGCTCTGCCGCTGAGGACAGCGGCAGCTAGAAGCGGACTGCGGGTATAATGAATTCAACGGCGTGAGTATTTCGGGATGCCAGCTCTGCCCACTCGCCTTCGATTGCTTGAACCTATTTGTCTGATTGGGCCAAGGCCGGAATTGTCGTAAGGATTCAGAAGCGAAATTTGTGGCACTGTCTAACCGATATTGAAACGATCCATTAATCGTTAAGCCAGAGCTTTCTATAAGGAATTAAACTTCAATCAGGCCGGAGAATCCAACGCGTTCCTCTTCGCTGCGGCTCTTTGCGGACTGCTATTTCTATTCACGTAATGACGCGAGACGCGGTCGCGCCCTGTCTGTTGTCCGATTCTCATGCAGGAGGCGAGATGACAATGATCTTAAAGGAAAAAATCAGCCAGGCGGGTGCGACCGGCTACATCCTGCTCTGGCTGCTTGGAATTCCGATTCCAATTCTTCTTCTGATCTTTTTGCTACGCGGTTGTACCTAACTAAATAGGTAGAGGAACCGACTTGGCGGCGGGCCGCTGAAGTTTAATCTGCTGCCAGCCAATGGTGTTTTATCGCAACTCATGCCGCCAATTGCTCGTTGCTTGCGGCAAAAAGCACGGCTAGCTCAGGAACATGATGCCGGAACGCCGCTACGAATTCACCAGCGATAACACGGCGGGGCTTTGTCCAGAAGCATGGGCCGCTCTTGAAGAAGTGAACAAATATAAGGCCGTCCCCCCGTATGGTGATGATGAGTGGACAAAACGGGTGTGCGACCGGGTGCGAGAACTCTTCGAGTCGGATTGCGATGTTTATTTTGCCTTTAACGGCACCGCTGCGAACGCGCTTGCCCTGGCCCAGCTCTGCCAACCATTTCACAGCGTTTTCTGTCACGAGCACGCGCACATTGAAAATGACGAATGCGGCGCCTGCGAATTTTTCACACGTGGCTCCAAGCTGATTCTAACTCGAGGGCAAAACGGAAAGCTGGATTTGAACGAAGTGAAAGCGGCACTGGCACGCCAGCACGAACTGCATTCGCACAAGCCGCGAGTGATCAGCATTACTCAAGCGACCGAACTGGGTACGGTCTATACGGCCGATGAAATCGGCCAGATTTCTACGTTTGCCAGGGAGCACCAAATGCTCTTGCACATGGATGGAGCGAGATTTGCCAACGCCGTGGCGACATTGGGCTGCGCTCCGAAGGACCTGACTTGGTCAGTTGGCGTCGACGTTTTGTGTTTCGGTGGGATAAAAAATGGCCTC
>QHNB01000095.1 GCA_003217965.1 Verrucomicrobiota bacterium
CTGGAATGTTTACCACCAATCAAATGCGGGCCGCTCCCGTACGCGTTAGTGCGAAACGCGCCGCACGAAATTTTGCGCGCGCGATTGTGGCGAATTCCGGCAACGCCAATGCGTGCACCGGCGCACGCGGTCTGCGCGATGCCGAACGAATGTGTGCGATCACGGCTGAAGCGCTTTCCACCGCGGCGATCTCTGATCGTCGCACTTCTCGACCAATGGTCAGAGACCGCCGCTACAAGATCTCTGCGGAAGATGTGCTGGTTTGCTCGACTGGGCGGATTGGCATTTCAATGCCGATGGAAAACGTCAAGCGCGGCATCAAAACCTGCGCCCGGTTAGTTGCGAGCTCAAGCGAGAGTGCCCAGGCCACAGCCAACGCAATCATGACAAGTGATACCCACCGAAAAGAGATCGCGGTCGAGTTCAAAATCGGAAAATCAGTGGTCCGAATCGGCGGAGTTTGCAAAGGCGCGGGAATGATCGAGCCGAAGATGACCGCAACAGGCGCCCTGCATGCGACGATGCTTGCCTTCATTACGAGTGATGCCGCGATTGCGCCGCCATTGTTCAAGCGCTCTCTCCGTATCGCCGTCGGCCAAAGCTTCAATTGTATCAGTGTCGACGGCGATATGAGCACGAATGACGCTGTCATCGCCCTGGCTAATGGCGCGGCGCAGAATGCGAAAATCACATCGGGCAGCAGCGAATCGTTCCGTGATTTTCAAAGAGCATTAAATTTTGTCACTCTTGCGCTGGCAAAAATGATTGTGCGTGATGGCGAAGGCGCGACTCGATTCGTCACATTGCGGGTGAATGGCGCCCGCTCTTCACGCGACGCGGAAGCAGTAGCGCGCGCGATCGCGAAGAGTGCGTTGACGAAGACCAGCTGGCACGGGGGCGATCCGAATTGGGGGAGAATCCTTTGCGCAATCGGCTACTCCACGGCAGCTGTTGATGAGTCCCGGGTCAGCATCGGTTACAGCAGCCCTAATCAATCCAAAATTGTCTTCGGCTTTCGGCGTGGCAAGCCAAGCGGCGCCTCGATTTTACAGCTCGCGCGCATCGTCAGTGGTCCGGAATTTGACATCCATATTTCGCTCGATACCGACAGCGCTGGCACGACGTTTTATACGAGCGATCTCACTGAAGATTACGTTTCCTTCAACAAAGGCGACATGAGCGATCCGGAATCGCTAGGTGGTTAGGGAATGGATGAACTCATTTCGAAAGCCGCGACCCTGCTCGAGGCTCTTCCCTACATCCAGCGCTTTCGCAGCCAGACTTTCGTCGTGAAATATGGCGGCAGTTTTATGGATTCGCCGGATGCGGAAGAACGCCATCGGGTCGCCCGCGACATCGTGTTTCTCGAATCGGTCGGGATCAATCCAGTCGTGATCCATGGCGGAGGCAAAGCGATTACTCGCGCGCTCCAGGAGGCGGGAATGAAAGCCGAATTTGTGGAGGGGCTGCGCGTGACTGACGCCGCTTCGGTTGAGATCGTCGAACGCGTTTTATCCCGTGAAATCAATCCCGAGATCGTATCCGCGATCGAGGAGTTCGGAGGCAAAGCTCGCGGATTTTCCGGTTCCGAGATTTTTCGTTGTCGAAAATATTCTCGGCCCGATGAAAAAGTTGATCTTGGTTTCGTGGGCGAAGTCTGCGGCCTGGATGTCGAGCCGCTGCGCGGCTGTATCCGCCGCCGGATCACGCCGGTAATCAGCCCAACGGCGAGGGATGATGAGGGCCGCGTTTACAACTGCAATGCGGATCTGGCGGCCGCGCAAACTGCCATCGCGCTCAAGGCGCGCCGGCTCGTTTTCATGAGCGATGTCCCCGGTTTGCTGCGCGATCCGAACGACCCGTTATCACTGGTCACCCATTTGCGAATTGACGAAGTGCCGGAAATGAAACGCGCGGGCGTTGTTGATCGGGGAATGATTCCCAAAGTCGACGGTGCCATTGCGGCGATCGAGAGCGGAGTGGAGAAAGTGCAATTCGTCGATGGCCGAATTCCCCATTCCATCCTGCTCGAGATTTTCACCGACGCTGGTGTTGGTACAGAGGTGGTGTTGTGAAAGCACGCGCGGTTCAAGAAATGTTTGAGCGGAATGTGGTGCCCTCTTACGCGCGTTTCGATCTTGTACTCGAGCGCGGCGAGGGCAGTTACGTTTGGGATGTCGATGGTAGTCGTTATCTCGATATGGGTGGGGGGATCGCGGTCTGCCTACTTGGCCATGCCCATGCAGAGATTGCGGATGCCCTGCACTTTCAGGCGCGCAAACTGACGCATGTCTCCAATCTTTATTACCATGAGCTGCAGGGCCGCCTCGCAGAGGCGTTGGTCGATTTGATTGCACCCGGACGCGTCTTTTTCTGTAGTAGCGGCGCGGAAGCGAACGAAGGTTTGTTCAAGCTCGCGCGAAAATTCGGCCATGAGAAATCGCGCTACGAAATCATTACTGCGCTCGGCTCTTTTCACGGCCGGACCCTGGCCGGCATTGCCGCGACCGGTCAGGACAAAGTAAAAAAAGGATTTGAGCCGGCAGTGGTGGGATTCAAGCACGTTCCGTTCAATGATCTCGAAGCGGTAAAAAAGGCGATCGGGCCGAACACGGCCGCGGTTCTGATCGAGCCGATTCAAGGCGAAAGCGGAATTACAGTTGCCTCAAAGGAGTATCTCCTGGGGTTGCGCCGACTCTGCGACGAGCATGGAATTCTGTTGATGTTCGACGAGGTCCAAGCTGGCCATTTCCGGACCGGCAAGTTCCAATCATGGCAGACAATTGTCGGGGATTCTGAATTCTTACCGGATGCTGTTTCGATGGCGAAATCATTGGGGGGTGGATTTCCGATCGGGGCCTTTTGGGTTAAAGAGGACTTGGCACAGGTTCTATCGGCGGGAACGCACGCGACCACCTTCGGGGGAACTCCGCTTGGTTGCGCCGTCGCGCTAAAAATCTTGGAAATCGTGCGGCGTGATCAGCTTGCGGAAAATGCGCGAGAGTTGGGGGAGTTCCTGAAGTCGAGATTGCAATCTCTACAGAAAGAATTTCCACGGGTCTTACGCGAAGTGCGCGGGTTTGGGTTGATGATCGGCCTTGATTTCTTCGCTGATGCTCCCGGCTTCACCAGTAGCGATGAGTTCCCAGGAACTCAAACGGTGAAGCGATTGCACTCGCGTGGGCTGCTCGCAATTCCGGCCGCAACTGCGGTCGTTCGTCTGTTACCGGCGCTGAACCTGAGTCGCGGTGAAGCGGAGGAAGCGCTCGAAGTCATTAGCGGCGTTGTGAGCGAACTGGCGTGAAACATTTCCTGAGCATCGCTGATGTAGACCGCGACGAGATTCCGGAAATTTTCCGGATGGCGGCTGAATACAAAAGGGACCGCCGCAATAGCACGGCTCGCCCGCTCAAGGGAAAGACCTGGGGATTGATTTTCTCCAAGCCTTCCACGCGCACTCGTGTCTCATTTGAGGTTGGAATTCACGAGCTCGGGGGCGAAGCGATTTACTTAAATGCAAACGACATTCAGCTGGGACGCGGCGAATTAATCAAGGACACGGCGCGGGTGCTTGGTCGTTTAGTCGATGGCGCGGTCATTCGCACATTTGCGCAAAGCGATATCGAAGAGTTCGCCGAGTTTTCCGGTGTGCCAACAATTAACGCGCTGACTGACGACGAGCACCCCTGCCAGATTTTATCCGATGTTTTTACAATCGGAGAGAAACGCGGAACGATTGCCGGAAAAATTGTGACGTTTGTGGGAGATGGCGCGTGCAATACGGCGCGCTCCTGGGTTTTGGCAGCAGGCAAGTTCGATTTTCAATTGCGTAT
>QHNB01000071.1:0-20537 GCA_003217965.1 Verrucomicrobiota bacterium
CGGGCCAGATCACTCGCGACACTCGGTTTCTCGGCAATAATCAACGACTTAGGCATGTCTCGCCTCAATTACACGAGCAGCACGTTGCGGGCGAATTACGCCAGTTTAACGAAATAATTTCCTGGCAATTGTTTAACGAGCCGCTTCAGCTCGAGGCGCAGGAGAGTAGAAGAGACAGCGGCTGTTGGCAAATTGCATTTGGTCGCGATCGTGTCGATGCGGGTTTCGGTTGAATCAATGGCGTTGTAAACGCTGCGCTCGGACTCGGAAAGCTCGGGCAATGGCCGCCCTGGCAGGGTCGGGACAATTTTCGCGTCCGGTAACAAAATCTGCAGATCATCGAGAATATCGGAGGCGTCCATAACCAATTTCGCGCCTTGTTGAATGAGCCGGTTCGAGCCCATTGCGCTCGGCGCGTTGATATGACCGGGCACCGCATAAACGGATCGGCCTTGTTCGATCGCCTGCGACGCGGTGATCAAGGCGCCGCTATTTAAGCCAGCCTCCACCACCAGGATTCCCTGGCTCCAGCCGCTGATGATTCGATTGCGCATGGGAAAGGTTTGACGGTCCGGCTCAATTTCCATTGAGAACTCCGACACAATCGCCCCGTTTCCGTTGCGAATTTTCTCCGCCAAGCCGGCGTTTTCCGGTGGATACAGTTTCGCCAACCCGGAGCCGATGACCGCGATCGTGCGCCCTTTGGCGGCAAGGGCGCCTTGATGGGCAGCGGTATCGATTCCGCGGGCGAGACCACTAATCACGGTGAGTCCGGCGTAAGCCAATTGATAGGCAAGCTTCTTGGCCGATTCGTTTCCGTAATGTGTCGTGCGTCGCGATCCGATGATGCCAATGGCATGATGATCGCGATCGGACAACTCACCCCAGACATAGAGCACGATGGGTGGCGCATGGATCTCGCGCAATGATTTGGGGTAATGCGCTGATTCCGCAGTAATTATTTCAACGCCGAACTCGCGAATCCGTTGCAATTCCGCAATGAGATCGACGAGCGATTCCCACGTTGCGATCTGCTGGGCGACCTCCGGCCCAATGCCCTCGATCGATCGCAATTGATCTCGTTTCGCGGCGAGTACGCTTTCCGGTGAACCGAACACTTGCAGCAGCTTACGGAGCCGCACCGGCCCAATAGTTGGAAGCATGTTGAGTGCAATACAAGCTTCCGTGGAATTCATTGTTAATAGGCGTCGAGGATTCCTGCCCTACCGGGGCCGAACGAAGAAACAAGAGCCAGGCATGGCCGCTTCGCCTCTCCCGGCAATCGCGAGATTACTTATGGATTAAAACGGAATCTCGTCGTCGTCCGGTTCAGACGGCCCAGGGGGTTTTGGCGGTGCGGCTGGCTTGGCCGAGCGCGTCGGGCGATCTCCCTCATCTCCAGTATCGCCAGCACCACCACGGCTGCCGAGCATCTGCATCGTCTCACCGATGACTTTGAGTCTGCTTCGCTTTTGTCCCGACTGTTTGTCATCCCAAGTGTCGAGCTGAAGCCGACCCTCAATAAAAACGGGGCGTCCTTTTTTCAGGTACTCCCCCGCCACCTCGGCGGTCCTTCCCCAAAAGGTCACATCGACGAACGTGACCTCTTCGCGTTTCTCACCGTTCTCAAGGGTGTATTGCCGATTCACCGCAATCCCGAGATCGGCGACCGCACTGCCTTTCGGCGTGTAGCGCACTTCGGGATCGCGCGTCAAATTTCCGAGCAGAATAACTTTATTAAAACTAGCCATGATCCGGTTTTAACGGACTTACTTTCCGGCGGCGACTTTTTTCGGTTCCTCCGCGCGCGATCGCTTTTCCCTCTTGGGTTTCAATCGCTGGTAGTGTTGCCGGTAAACTTCAGGGTCGAGCTTGAATTTCGAGCGCAACTTCGAAATCAGCTGCGGGTCAGCTTCAAAAACAAAGTTCACATAAAATCCACTATCGAGTTCGCGAGCCTGATAAGAGAACTGCCGTTTGTCCATTTTCTGCACCTGCTCGATTTTTGCCCCCTCCTTCTCAAACTCCGATTCCAGCCGGTCGACCGCGTCTTTGACGGTGTCGTCTTTTCCTTGCGTATTTAGCACGAGGAGCGCTTCGTAACGATTCATCATGATTCTTCAGCTTTGTTGAATTTGTTCATCGCGGATGTTATCCCGTTGTCAACGGCGCATTTAATGGCTTCCGCGGCGCGTTCGATCATCGCTTTTACCTTCGGCTTCTCTTCTTCGAAGAACGGTGAAAGCACGTAATCAACTGAGGCGCTCTCCGGCGCCTCCCCAATTCCCAGTCGCAACCGTGGGATTTCCTCGCTGCCGAAACTCGCGATCACAGATTCGAGCCCATTATGGCCGCCAGGGCCACCGCTTTCCCGGATGCGCAATCGACCCAAGGGCAACGCGAAATCATCCACTACCACGAGAATTTCAGCTAAGCCGATCTTGTAGAAATCTGCCACCGCGGCGAGCGCGTTCCCGCTTCGATTCATGAACGTAAGCGGTTTCATCAAAATTGCGTCGCCTGCTTTGGCGATCGCGGCATCCCATTTTGATTGCCGCTCGAAGACGACCTTGGCGCGCTGTGCAAAGAAATCGAGCGCAGCAAAACCGACGTTGTGACGAGTACCGGCATAATCCGGGCCCGGATTTCCGAGCCCAGCGACAAGCCGAATGCGTGAATCCGCCACCGGTATGCCTGACCCAGAAGATTACTTCTTCTGTTCCTTTTCCTTGGCTGGAGCTGCGGGCGCACTCGCCGCTGGCGCGGCACCTTCGCCCTCTTCCTTTTTCTCTTTAATAACCTCTGGTCCGGCAGCGGCCGCTTCCGCCTCCGGCACCACCGGCTCTTCCTCAACTATCGGAGCCAATACGGAGAAGACCGTGAGTTCCGGTTGAACTTTGGCCGCGACTCCGTTTGGCAGCTTGATGTCACGCACATGAATGGAGTCGCCAATATTTAAATTCGAAACATCCACCGTGATCTTGTCTGGCAAATCACGCGGCAAACAGGATACCGTCAGTGCCCGCAAGCTCTGCTCGAGTAATCCGCCGAAATTCTTGACCCCGTTGGCCGTTCCGACCGGCTCGAGCGGAACGTCTGCCTCGATCTTCTCGTCCATCGAGACGGCGTGAAAATCGATGTGCAATACGTCGCCGCCTACTGGAGAATGCTGAACCTCCTGTACCAGTGCTGTTCGCGTGGCGTTTTCGCCGGCGATTTCAAGTTCCACCAAAATGTTTTCACCGGAGGCGTGGCTCAGCATCACGCTAACATCGCGACGCAAGACCTGGAGCGGTTCCGGTTTTTCTTTCCCGCCATAAACGACCGCCGGCACAACGCCGCGCGCCTTTAGTTTCCGCACCGCCGCACGCCCGCTCGCGTCCCGCCGTTCCACCGCCAATTTTACTTGCTTCGCCATGATTAAGTTTTGCCGTTATCGATTTTGAACAGCGACGAAACCGACTCGTCATTATGAATCCGCTTCATCCCTTCGCCCAAGAGCTCCGAAACGCATTGCACCTGCACCGAAAATCCTTCGATGGTGCGCACGGGTATGCTGTTGGTCGTTACTAATTCCTTGATTTCGGATTTTTGCAACCGCGGAAGAGCAACATCGACCAGGACGGCATGGGCGACAGCCGCGTAGATATCCAACGCGCCCCGTTCCTTTAAGATTCTTGCTGCTGAGGTGAGGGTACCGGCCGTCTCGGTCAGGTCATCCGCCAGCAATACGTCACATTCCTCAACTTCGCCGATGACATAAAGCGCTTCGGTCTCAGTCGCACTCCGGCGTTCCTTCGCCACTATCGCGAGGCCAGCGCGAAGAGCTTGTGAATAAGCCGACGCCATTTTCAAACCACCGACATCCGGCGACACCACGACAGTCTTTCGGGTCAGCTTCTTGCGTAGATACTTAATCAAAACTGGCATGGAATACAGGTGATCGACCGGAATATCGAAGAATCCTTGCACTTGCTGGGCGTGCAGATCCATGGTCAACACGCGGCTAACGCCAGCTGCATTTAGCAGATTAGCGATCAGTTTCGCGGTGATCGGAACGCGCGGCTGATCTTTGCGATCCTGCCGCGCATAACCGAAAAACGGAATCACCGCCGTGATTCGATCCGCACTCGCCCGGCGCGCCGCGTCCACCATAATGAGTAGCTCCATCAAGTGATCATTGGTGGGGGGACACGTCGGTTGGATGATGAAGACGTCGCGCCCGCGGATGTTCTCCTCAATTCTGACGTAAGTTTCGCCATCGGGAAATGAGCTGATGGTCGCCTGGCCCAGAGGTGCCCCGATGTAATCGCAGATGCGCTGGGCCAGCGGACGATTTGCCGTCCCGCTAAAAATCTTCATTTCCGGCTGAAGCGCAAACATGAGGGGCTAGATTAGGCGCGGGCCGCGATCGATTGCAACTGGGGGACTTAAAAAAAACGGTATTTTCGATTCCGCCCGCAGCGGCCGTCCGCTTGCAATTATCGGCTATTTTGACGATTAGTACCTTGCCATCATTTAGGAAATGACTGCTGCTGATGTAATCCGTATCGAGCGGCCTACGACCGACTCAAAGATTTTCGCCAATACGCGTTGGGACCTGGTGCCGACCCTCGCCGGATTTTTTCACCTGGCGTTCTTTCTGGCGATGTTCTTTCTCTATCCGCGTACGCCGCTTTGGGTCATGCTAATCATGGGCTTTGTCTACGCCCTGATGATCAACGCCAACATCAACGGCGTTTCCCACAACTTCATTCACAACCCCTTCTTTCGACCGAACTGGATGAACCGCGCCTTTGGTATCATCGAGTCGATTGCCTGCTGTTTTTCGCAGACCTATTACGATGTCGTCCACATGCAGCACCATAAAGGTAACGCTGATCGGCCCGATGAGCATGGTGAGACCATTGACTGGATTTCCATTTACCGTCACGGCCACGATGGTGAAGCGGAGAATCCTTGGAGTTACGTCTTTCTCAGCTTTTTCCGCGATAATCCGGCGGCCATTCGCAAGGAGCTGCGCAA
The DNA here is from genome assembly GCA_003217965.1 of Verrucomicrobiota bacterium. GTDB lineage: Bacteria > Verrucomicrobiota > Verrucomicrobiia > Chthoniobacterales > UBA10450 > AV69. The sequence goes on from QHNB01000071.1 coordinate 5,026, forward strand.
ACGCGGTAATCGTGAATTGATGTGGGGAAACATCGAGCTGGCCTCGTTCGCTACGGTCTTATTAATCATGTTCCTCTTCAACTGGCGCTATATTCTTTTCTTCTTTCTGCCGTTTTTTTACCTCGGACACTGCTTCAGTTATTTGAACGGCTACTTTCGCCATTACGGTGCCAATCCCGACAAGCCGATTGCGTGGGGAGTGAGCAGCTATGGGAAGATTTACAACTGGCTCTTCTTCTACAACGGGTATCATGCGGAACATCATTTCCGGCCCAAAGTGCACTGGACGAAAATGGAGCAATTCCAGCGGCAGGTTGCCGAGCTGCAAAAGCAGGAAGGCGTGCGCGTTATTAACCACGCACATATGCTCGGATTCCTCGATCCTAATCTTCCACCGCGGGGAAAGAAAGAGCCGGCCGGGACTCCCGAGGCAGTTTCTTAGTTACTGCGGCATTCTCATCTCTGCCCGTCTTCTTTCACCACAGAAGAACGCGAGCAAACGTTCTTCCGAACCCTTGCGCAAAACTAGGCTTTAAAAGAATCGCGCAGTTTTTGTTTTTTTAACTCGCAATCGCCCTGCAGTCGCTGGATTTCACTCGTTAACTGCCGTTGCAATTTTTCCACCTCATCCACCTGCCCGGTTGCAATCGCCTTTTCGATTTCTTGACTTAGGAAAATTTTCTTCTCTGCAATTTTTGCCCGAAACTGTGAATCCACTTCCGCGAGCTGAGCTTTTTGCTCGTCGGTAAAGGAGGCGCTCGGGGTGTTCTTTTGCAATCGTTCCATCGCCAGCTCGTAAGCCGATTTCATCGCGAAAAACCGTTGTCCGTTGCGCCGACGAAATCAATTTCTAAGTTACTGCTCTCGATGCGTCCCAAAATTCGCCTCCTTAGCACCGATTTCGACGGCACCCTTGTCGCCCACGATGAGGATCCGGTGCTCGATCCGGATTGCATGCAGCTAATCGGCCAGCTGCAGCAAACGGGGGCAGCCTGGGCAATCAATACGGGTCGTTCGGTTGAGCTGCTGGAGTCGGGGCTGCTCGACTTCGAATTTCCTATTCATCCCGATTTCATTCTGACGAGCGAACGCGAAGTATTTCGCCCCGCGCAAAACGGTGGCCGTAAATGGGAGGCGTTCGGCGACTGGAATGATCGCTGCGCGCGCGCTCACGTTGAGCTATTCATGTCGGCTGAGCCAGTTCTGGCGGAGATTGTTGATTTCATCAACCAGAACACCAACGCGCGGATCCTCTACCTAGGCGAACGCGTTGAAGGAATCGTTGCACAAAATGAGGAAGAAATGGATCGGATTACCCGATTCATCGACAAGGCACGTCAAAGACAACCGCAGTTCAATTATCAACGGAACACTGTCTATCTGCGCTTTTGCCACGCCGATTATCACAAAGGCGCTGCGCTGGGTGAATTGGCCCGCTTGATCCAAATCCCGCGCGAGCAGATTTTCGCAGCGGGCGATCACCACAACGATCTTTCGATGTTGGACGGCCGATTTGCTGCCATGCCCGCGTGTCCGGCGAATGCGATCGATGAGGTGAAGCAAGCGGTACGGGCAGCCGGCGGCTACGTAGGCATCCGCGAGTATGGCGCCGGCGTTTACGATGCACTACTTCACTTCACAAAGTAAACGATAGCCCGCTCCCTGTCATTGCGAGGCGCGCAGCCAATCCCGTCCAGTCCGCCATCGGACGGACTCGTCCCGTGGCGAGCTCGGAGTGAGTGATCTGGCGGACCTTAATGGCCGCTTAGAATGACCACTCCCTCAGTCGGCGATTTGCACGGGAATCTCAACCGGCGTCGTGATTAGCGAACGATGCCTTTCTGCGAAACGATTGGTCATGTAGGTCATCATCAAGACCCAGAAGGCGAGGGCGAGCGCGAATAGCGGAAATTGGAGGGCCAAAGGCAGACAGTAGATAATCGCCATTAAGGGAACCCACATTGCCCAGGTCGCGACCATCACCGGTAAAGCGTGAGCGCGATAATATTTCCAAGTTAACAGGGGCCGCAGTTTCGACCAGGAATAGCCGTTGTTTTTCCAGGCGTAACCCCAAATCCCGTAGGGCGCGGCGAAGAATGGATTATAGCCGAATTGATCGATGACGATCTTCGCCGTCACGATCGAGAGGCTGACACGATCCCCAAGCCACATTGCCAGGAGTCGGTACATGAGGTTTACCAGGAAACCGTCGAATGCCCAAAAAGGTGCGTTAAAAATGAAATTGCACCCGTTCTCAATGCAAGGGCGACCATGCTGAAAGAACATAATGACGAACAGCTCGGGCAAAACCGCGCCGACGATCACTGAGGTGATGAGGACAAAAGCCAGGCCGTGCTGCTGCTTGTAGTTCGCAAGCGTATTAAGCACGGCTGCGCTCGGGGGATGGAAATAATAGGCCAGCAACAGCGCGAGCATGATTACTTGAAGGACCAATGCGGGGGCGGCATTGGCTTTGGCCGCTTCCCAGCCGATCAACCAAGGCGTGCGCTCGCGCGGCATGCGCGCAAGCTGGCGTGAGCATTAGTCGTCGAGCAAGCTGAATCGTCCTGTGCAGCCGACACGGCTGCCGCTACAGAGTCATCCCGAACGTATATGAGGGATCCTCGCCGATAATCCTAAGTTAGACACTCCGAGCCGCCTAATCGTTTGCGCTTCCGCGACATCTCTCTCGGTCCCAGACAGGGATCGCCTGCGTGCGTTGATGAGTGCATTCACAGGCGGTAGTCTGGTTCGTGGCCGCTCCGATCAAGCCTTCAGTTAAATCGCTCATGCTCGATGAGCTGGTCGACGAGCTACGGCTGCTGAATCAGCCGCCTTATCGCGCAAATCAGATCTTGACGTGGATTTATCGGAAGCGGGTCTCTTCTTTTGATTCGATGAGCGATTTGCCGCAATCACTCCGCGAATATCTCAAAGAGAAATTCTCTTACTCCAATCTCGAAGTCGTTCGTGGGCTGGGCGGGAAAGATGCGACGCGCAAGTTCCTATTCCGTCTAAGCGACGGCAATCTTATCGAGTCGGTCCTGATTCCGGCATCGCCCGCCCTTTATGGTTCGCGCTCAGATCGACGAACCATCTGCGTCTCTACGCAGGTTGGATGCGCCTATGGCTGCAAATTCTGTGCGAGCGGTTTAGATGGATGGAAACGCAACTTGTCGGCAGATGAAATTGTCGATCAGATCATTGCGGTCGAACGGGAAGCGGGTGAGCGCATCGATAACATCGTCTTTATGGGCATGGGTGAGCCCCTGGCAAATTACGAAAACCTGCTTCGAGCCATTCGGATTCTTAATGCCCCCTGGGGAATCGGCATCGGAGCGCGTCACATCACGGTTTCAACCAGCGGTCTTGTACCGCAGATTCGGAAACTTGCCGATCAGCCGCTCCAAATCAGGCTGGCCGTTTCCCTGCACGGCGCGACGGACGCGGTGCGGAGTCAGATCATGCCGATCAATCGCAAGTACAACACGGAAACTTTGTTTGACGCTTGCCGTTACTACAACTCTCGCAGGAAACAGCGCATTACCTTCGAGTACATTCTGATTGCGAACGTGAACGATACCGTTGACCAGGCACGTGTCCTTGCGAAACGCGCGCGCGATCTCGAAACCAAGGTCAACCTGATTCCATACAACACCGTGGAAGGACTTGAATGGGCGCGACCGCCTCGGCTTCAGCAGGAGAGATTTCTTGCCGTGCTGCGCCAGGCTGGCGTTCCGGCAACGTTACGACGGGAGAAGGGCCACGACATTGCCGCGGCCTGTGGCCAGTTGCGGTTGCAAACGGAACAGGCGCTCGAAAGGAATCACCGAACACAGACGTCCACGTCTGTACGCCGCGCAGGCTTCATGCCTATGTTCCACCAGCTCTTATGAAAGAAGCTTATTTTCACCGGCTTTAAACGATTATGACGCCTATTGACTACCCAGAAACTCTGCTCTCTCAGGTTTTCCAAAGCGGACCGCCCACCTGAATAAATCTCCGGCGTGCACATTGCCGTGGCAAGCGCTCCGCGAAAGCTTCTGAGTCCTCAGCGGCAGAGCTAAGAAATCTTCTGCCGCCAGGGACGGCGGCAGCTACAACTGCGAAACCTTTTGCGCGGCCTCCAATCGTGGAGTTTAATGATTTCCATGGCGGGATTCGATCACGAACCCGAGCGCGCTTGGGACGAATACGACTGGGAACGATTTCTCCAGCAGCAGGACCACAAGACGGAGAAGTACATGGAACTGCTGGAGAAGTATCTTGACGACCCGAATCGAGATCAGATTATCGCGCGCGAAATGGGATGGACACAGTTGCTCGAGGGAAAGGACTGGACGCAGGAGGTTGATGCGCTCCTGGAAGAAGACGGGGCCGACGAACGGATTGAACCGCCGGACTCATTCGAAGAGCACAGCCTTTATCGCGCGGCCTTTGCGCTCACGGTTTGGATCGATCAAATGTTTGACGCGGACGCAACGCTGCAGAACGAACCCTCAGCCGTAAAGCTGGCCACTCATGCCGCGCTGGCGAGCGCGAAGCTGGCAGCAGCGTTAAGCGGGGAAGATGTCGACGAAATAGGCATGACAATTGCCTATTTGAAGCGCGCCCTTAAGGCGATCACGCTCTCGATAGACGGTGCGGCTGCTCTATTGCGGGAAAAGCGTATCTCGGCCGCGCAACATACCGTTCTCCTGCAACGTCTTTTCCAGGTCCGCGATGGTATTATCACGCTAATTGGTGAATATCGCGGGGAATGGAGGCGGCGCTTCGGCGGTCGCTAACCGCGACTGTTGAATGAATTAGCCGCTCGTCCGTCCAATAATGCATACGGAAGCAACTGCGGCTCAGCCCGATGTGTCGGAGCTTGACCTGGTGAAACGCTGCCAGCAGGGCGATACAACGGCCTTTGACGAGCTCGTCACGCGCTACCGAACGAGGATTTTTGGAATGATTTATAACATGGTCCATAACGAGCAAGATGCCTGGGATTTGGCTCAGGACAGTTTTGTCAAGGCGTGGAAGTCGATTAACCGGTTTCGGGGAAAGTCGTCGTTTTACACTTGGATTTACCGCATTGTCATGAACGTGACGATCGATTGGCTGCGGAAGAAACAGGTTAAAGGCGCCGGCACGGAATTCGATGACGCGATCCAGCTGAAAGAAGTGGATCCGGCGTCAAAGACAGTGCCCCGAGCCGAGCCGCTGCCGCATCAGCGGCTGGAGCGCCAGGAAATTCGTGCCCGAATCGACCAGGCCATCGCGCAGTTATCGCCGGAACATCGCGCCGTTATTTTGATGAAGGAAACTGAAGATATGCAGTATCACGAGATTGCCGAAGCGCTCGGCTGCTCAATTGGTACGGTCATGTCGCGCCTGTTCTACGCTCGCAAGAAGTTGCAGCATTCGTTGAGGGATGTTTATGAAAACGTTTGAGGAAAAATGGACGGCCTGGATCGATGATCAGTTGACTGGTCGCGAACTGGATGAGTTCGAGGCATCCCTGCCGGACAAAGCGGCAGCACAGGCGGAAAAACAGAGTGCGAAACAGCTCGGCTCGCTGCTGCGTGAACAGATGGCTCCGGTTCTCAACAATGCGGAATTTTTCAGTCATCAACTGCGCGAGCGCCTGGACCGAGAGGATCGACGATCCACCGCACGCCCAGTAAGCACCGGGTGGTGGACGATCCGTCGGCTGTTGTGGAGTGGGGCTACTGCTCTGGCGATTTTTGTGATTTGCGCCGTGGTCGTGATTCACAACAAGCCGTCGCCGGATCAGTCCGAGTATCTCACGCAAATTTTGAACTATCGAGTCGACCCGGCTGTTAGCCCGAACGCGACTATCACGATGTTTGAGAAGAAGGACGAACATGTGACCGTGCTTTGGGTCGACGGACTGCAATCGCTGCCCCCCGAATACGCTGCCAAATAGAAATGGAGCGCCGCGCTTTGCTGTTCATCGCGATTTTTGCAATCGCGCTCAGCAGCAGCAGCGTCGCGACCCGGGGGGATCAGACGGTTTGGAGCGGGATCGTTATTGCCAGTAATTCGGGTCCACCAGAGCCGACACCAACGGAACTGACCCCACTTGAGGGGACCTTGCGGCAGTTGTTCGGCTACACCCGACTACATCTTATTGGCGAGGCGCGTAAAACATTGAAGAGCGGCCAGGAAGACTGGCTTGCCACCACCAAGTACTTTGCCCTTCGAGTTGATGCTCGCGGCCAGAAAGACGGCGCCTACGTTCTCAATCTAAAGCTCTTACAGGAAAATAAGGTGTTGCTGGAGACAGACGCCCAGCTTAGCAAAGCCAGTCCGCTCGTCATTCGCGGCCCACAGATCGGTGACGGGCAATTGGTCATTGTCCTGATGGTGCAGTAGTGGGCCTAGATGCAAAATCGCCGACCCGCGGTTTAGTGAGCCGATGCGCCGGGTGTGGGTGTTGTTCGTTTTTACTGCCGTGACTTCGCTGGGTGCCGAGAAGCCGTTCGACTTCGCAACTACGCCGGGCAAGCTGCCAAAGAATATCCGACCAACCGATTACGCGATTCGCATTCAGCCCGACCTCGCCAAATTAACGTTCAGTGGCAGCGAAACAGTGCAGTTCAATGTCGAATTCCCTGTCCGTCAGATCGTTTTCAAAGCGCGGGCAACACATTCTCGCGCTCACGTTCACCGGCAAAATCAACCAGTTCGGTCGCGGCCTGTTTTACGCCCGATATCAGCAGCAAGGGACGGGCGCAAAGAAACTACTGCTTGGCACGCAATTCGAAGCGACTGATGCACGCCGATTCTTCCCCTGCTGGGACGAGCCGGTCTTTCGCGCGCGTTTTCAGCTGAGCGTCGTCGTGCCGGAAAACTGGATGGCAGTCTCGAATATGCCGATTGCGAGCGAACGGAAAGTCGGCGGTGGACGTGAAGTTAGTTTCCAGCCGACGCCCTCCATGTCGAGCTACTTGAATGTCTTTTGCGCGGGTGAGTTTGACGCGATCGAATCGGAAAGCGAAGGGGTCAGGCTGCGCATTGTCACCACGAAAGGCAAAGCAGAGAGCGGCCGTTATGCTCTAGAGAGCACGGCGCAAATTTTGCGCTATTACAATCAATATTTCGGGATTCCATATCCGCTGCCCAAGCTCGATCAGCTCGCGATCCCGGGTGGATTTGGCGGCGCCATGGAGAATTGGGGTGGAATTACCTACTACGAAACAGCGTTGCTGTTCGACCCGCAGAATTCTTCTGTCACGACGAAGCAGCGTGTTTACGAAGTCATCGCCCACGAGGTCGCCCACCAATGGTTCGGTGATTTGGTAACGATGGCGTGGTGGGACAATCTTTGGCTGAACGAAGGATTCGCCTCGTGGATGGGAACGAAATGCACGGCCCATTTCAATCCACAATGGGAAGTCTGGCTCGAAAAGTCGATTCCGCGCGATCCAGCACGGCGGATCGGTATTCCAAAGGAGCAAGCAATGGAAGGCGACGCGCGCGCGACCACGCACCCCATTCAGCAGCCGATCGCAAGCGAGGGCGAAGCGAATAACGCGTTCGATGACATCACCTACAAGAAGGGTCAATCCTTCCTCCGAATGCTCGAAAGCTATCTGGGCGAGGAGCCATTCCGTGATGGCATTCGCCGTTACATCCAAGCGCATCAATATTCCAATTCCACCACCGCTGATTTGTGGAATGCGCTAGATTCGGCTTCCGGAAAGCCGGTCACGGAAATTGCAGCGGCATGGACCGAGCAACCTGGTTTTCCGCTGGTCACGGTAAAGCGCGAAAACAACGGGAAGGTCTTGTTCACGCAAGAACGCTTTACAATTGGTTTTCACGATGGGCCGGACGGTATTTGGAAAATTCCGATCACTTATTTCATCGATGGTCAGAGCGCGCCGGCCACGATGCTAATGTCGAAAAAAACTGCCTCCCTCCAAGATATCCCGGCGGATCGAGCACTAAAGCTAAACGTCGACGGCGCGGGAAATTACCGTGTCGCCTACGACGTGAACTCATGGAAGCTTCTGCTCGCATCGCTTCCCGGCATGAACGCGCCGGACGAAGTGAACTTGCTTGGTGATACCTGGGCCTTTGTCCAAGCCGGGCGACAATCATTCTCCTTTTACACAGATTTAGTCGGCCGCCTGCCGCAAGACACGGCGTTGGCGGTGCGAGAGCAGATCATCAACGTCTTCAATACGGTTGATCATTTGCTCGCGAGCACCCCGCAACGCGACCAATTCCGCAACTATGCGCAACGGGTTTTGCGGCCAACGTTAAATGAACTTAGGCTTCAACCTGTTCAGAGCGAACCAGTTACGGCATCGCTATTGCGCGCGAGTTTAATTCAAGAACTCGGTCTCCTTGGCGACCAGGACGTAATTAAACAATGTCGAGGAAATTTCGAAGCTTACCTGAAAAATCCCGCGAGCCTTCCGCCCGATCTGCGGGCGCCCACGTTTGCGGTCGTCATGCGCAACGGAAACGCGGAGATTTGGCAGAAACTGCACGATCTCGGCCTAAAAACGACAAGCGCGGAGGAGAAGCAAAATTACTATGATGCGCTTGCATTTGCGACCGATCCGGCGCTGGTCAAGAAGACGCTTGCTATCGCGTTGACTGACGAGTTGCCGACGAGTCGCGCGGTCTTTCTGGTATCCAAGGTTGCGAGAGAAAGTGATCGGCCGGATCTGGCATGGGAGTTCGCTAAAGCAAACTTCAAGGGTCTGCTCGCGAAAGTCGATGCTCTTGGCGCAAACAGCTATATTCCGAGTCTCTTCACCTTCTTCACTGACCCGAATCGTATCGAAGAACTCCGCACTTTTGCCAAGGCCCATCTGTCGGAAGGAAGCGCGCGGCCGGTCGAAATTGCGGCCGATGAAATTCGGTTTCGCGCCGACCTGCGTCGGCGCTTAATCGAGGAGATCGGCGCGTTGAAGTAAGTTATCGCGGTGCCTCGTCCACTCGCACCGAGGGCGAGGGTGAAATCGCTACACCTCGCTCGGCCAGGGCAATCATAGCTTTCGCCTGCTGCCAGCCATACCAGGCTCGACTCAATAGAAAAAAGGCGAGCACAGCCGTCCAAAGCGATTGCCAGAGCAATCCCAGCAGGGCAAGCAGCGCGCCGCCGATTAATCCAACCACGCTCGCAATTTGCAAGCTGCGGAATGGTCCAAACGGAAACCAGAGAAGTCCGCGCAGAATCTGTCCGCCATCGAGCGGAAAGATCGGTAGTATGTTGAAGATAAGTAGACCAAAATTGATGTAGTTCAGGTCGCTAAAAAAAAGCGCCGCATCGCCAGGTCGTCCGGATATCTGTTCCTGCGATACGATTCCGGAGGCAAGTCCGATAATCGGAATGAGCGCTACGTTGACGAGTGGACCGGCGGCGATGCTCCAGAGATAGGCGCCAGGGCGCGGCGGCGGATTCACAAAGGCGATCCCACCAAGCGGCCAAAGCACAATGCGATCGGCCATGCCGCCCACTTGGCGGCAAGCAAGTGCGTGTCCGAATTCATGCATCAACACGATGCAAAAGAGAGACAGATATTCGAGCAACCCCCAAACCGGCGATTCGTAGCGCCGCGCGAAACTTGTCACGAAGAGCGCCGCGATTATGAACCAGGTGAAATGCAGGTAGACCGTGATCCCAGCGAAACGGAATAAACGGATGGCGCCGGTTCGCATGTTCCTTCCTCACCCCAAATCAGGCCGGCTGCAAACTGCCTACAGGTTTACGTCGCTCTGGAGATTTTCCGGCGTGATCAGCAGACGCATCGGAATCATGGCGGATTCGAAGAATCCGTGCCGTTTGAAGAAAGCTTGCGATTTAATCTCGGGTCGATCTGTGAGCAAAGTGATCCGGAGAAAATTTTTCTTTCGCGCAAAATCGATGGCGTATTGGAGCAATTGCGAGCCGTATCCTTTGTCCCGATACGCCTTATGAATCACCAGGTCTTCCAGCAAGATGACGAATCCGCCTTCCGCCGTGCTGATAGTAAAAAGGAGGTTGATCATCCCGACAATGGAGCGATCGCACCGCAACACGAAGACGCGACCGCGATTGGGCTCTTCGAAAATTAAACGCAACCCGCGCAATTGCTTTTCTTTATTGGGACGGAAATCGCTCTCTTCGCTAAACAGCTCGCCCAGTAAGTCCGATAACTCGTCCAAGTCCTCCTCAATGGCAGGCTCGATCACGACGTGACTCATTGTCGCGTTTATCACAGAAAAACCCGCCCGTGGCAACCTGCGGTTTATGAAACGAACCTACCAACCATCGAAACGCACCCGCAAGCGTCAGCACGGTTTTCGGGCACGTATGAAAAGCAAGGGCGGTCGAGCCATTCTGGCCCTGCGTCGGCAGCGCGGTCGCAAACGCCTGCTGCCTAAGGGCGTGGAAACTCATTACGCCAGGCATACCCAGGCCTGACTTAGCGCGTGGGCTCCCCCAGCGAACCGGCATAGCCGGTTAACTCGAGGTATCCGGCGCCCCGTATTTCGTTCTCTCGAACATTCCCGATCGCATCGATCGCGCCTTCCCAGTAAGTGAGCGGCGCCAGTGCGAGTTCCTGGTCTCTTAGAATTGGTCGAACTGTGAACGTCAATTCGCGCGACGGGATTTCGATCCTCCACTCGACCGGATAATCGGCACCTGTTTTCTCGCTTTTCCATCGCGCGACCGGCGTCATTGCAAAATTCTGGGATGTCAGATGCGTCGCTTTCCCATTGCTATCGATGAATGTTCCGCTCGATGCTGGATCGATTGTACCATTATCAAGCCGCATCTGATAAAGCATCAACTCGGTTCGGTTCGCGAACTGCACACAAAGCCAATTCCATCCAACCTGATTCGGAGCGAGTTGATTGGTCGCCCACTCGTGATCGAACCAGCTCAGGCCAGTCACATTGAATGGGTGTCCAGCTGTTTGAATCGCGCCCTGGGTCATTAGTCGGGGGAAGGAGTAGTAATGAGAAGCGTGATTTTCACCGCTCCCCTTAACGCTCACCCCATCAGTCCCATGAATGACCGGTGCGCTTTCCGGCACCATCGTAAGTTCGAGATTCGCCTTCCCCGTTGTGGCTGACAGCCGAAATTCGCCGGCCGAATTCAGCTTTAAAGACCAGTTCTCGATCCAGGCGATATTCCCGCCGCGGTCAAATCCCGCTTCCGCAAACGTGCCGCGATTCGTTTTTTGAATAAACTGGAATCTTCGGGCGTTTGCATCGGTAATCGTAAAATGGGCGAACTTCAAATCGTCCACGATAAAGCGCGATCGGCCTGGCATTCTCTGCGACGGAGGAATGACTCCTTCGCGAAAAAAAGTGAGCTCGAAACCAAAGCGGCGGCCGGTTTGATCGAAGAGATTGCCGGTGAAATACCACCACTCGATCTTGAATTCAGGATGGTGGTGATGGTCGCGCGGGAATTGATATTGCCAACCTGGAATCGCGCTACGCCAATCTTGTCCGCAAGCGCTCGACATCGCCCAGGTGATCAAGGCAAGGCAGATTTTCATTCCGAGCGCAGGGCCGCCGCGAGATTGAGCCTGCCGGCGCGTGCGGCGGGAACCAGAGCCGCGAAAATCGCGCATGCCAGAATCCACAGAGGAGTGAGTGCGAGCATCGACCAAGGCAATTGCATCTGGATCGTCCAGCCAAAAAAGGCTCGATTAACGACAAATGTGAGGATCAGCGATAAAGCCAATCCCGAAACGACTCCGAGAACGCTGGAGGCGAGACCAACCAGAATCGATTCCCAAACAACAATGCTCCGAATTTGTTTTGCGGACGTTCCGAGCGCACGCATCACCCCCAGAGTGCGCGAACGCTCGATGATCAGGGTCATGAAAGAGAGAAAAATTCCCGAAATTGCGACAGCCACGGCAATGACCCGCAACACGTAGGTAACCGCAAATGTCTGATCAAAAACCTCGAACACGCGTGCGCGTAAGGCGCGGTTTGCATAGATGGCGAACTCGCCCTGGCCATTAATGTGTTTCCGAAAATCATTAGAGACAGTTTCCGGATTGGCCCCGGCTTTGAGGTAAACGCCAATGCTGTGAATGCGATCATCCTGGAATAGCCGCACGAAATTTTCCTCACTCATAAAGACAACGCCCTGATCGCGAGTGTAATCGTAAAAGATCGCTAGAATGGGAAGTGCAACCTTTCCGGTTGGCGTTGCAATCTCAAGAGGTTCTCCGGCGTGAAGGTGGTAGCGGCGGGCAAAGCTCTCCGAAATAATCACGCAGCGCTCAGTTCGAAAACGCCGCATCAATTCACCTTCGTGATTTTGGAGAAAAACGAAGTTGCGCGGGCCTTCAGCGCGGATCGCAGCCAGGACAATACGATCGCCGCGAAAGGGCAACTCGATCTCGCGAAAAGTATCGACTGCCGCAACTGCCGGGTGTGATCGAAAGAAACCGATCACGTCCCCGGGAAGGAAGGAACTAGGCCCGGCAATCTCGTTGGAGGCTGGGGTGACGAACAGATCTGCCACAAGTATTTGATCAACCCACCGGTTGACCGTTTGTCGAAACGAAAAAATCATCACACCCACGCCGACTGCCATCGCCACCGCTGAGGCCAGGGCCGCAATCGTGACAGAATTGCGACCCAGCGATCTTCGCAAATTTAGCGCCGCGATTTCGGCCGCGAGACGGCCGCGTAGGGCAAATCGTATCGCTCGCAGCAATCCGGTGACAACAAAGGGCGCAAGACCAGACGCACTCCCAAGGCAGAACAGGGCCGCCAGGAAACCTAACCAGGCCGGTCCGGTTCGGACGGCGAAGACGCTGCAGATCGCCGCGGCAGCCACTGCGGCTCCAGCCAGCGTAAGCCAGAACCATGAAATCGTGTCGTCCTTTTCCGATGCGATTTCAGGATGCAGGGCAGCAACGGGTGACATGAGCGCAGCCATCCGGGCAGGCCCAAGCGCCGCCACAAGGGCCGAAACGCAGCCGAGCGCCGCCGCTCCGACGTAGCTCGCCCAATTGGTTGCGACGTGATGAACGCTGACTAGGACATAGAGGGACGAAATCGTTTCCGAAACCGCGCCTATCAAAGACCGCGCCAGGATATTGCCAAAGACGAGACCGAAAAGGGTCCCGATGACGGCTGCCATCATGGCTTCCGTAAGAAAGATGGTGCCAATTTGGGTGCCCGAAACGCCGAGCGATCGAAGAATTCCTATTTCTCTCCGGCGACGGACGACCGAAGCCGAGATTGTATTGAAGATGAGAAACGCCCCGACGAATAAAGAGACCAAACTCATCGCCGTTAGATTGAGTTGAAAACTCGCCAGCATTTTGTCGACCTGCTCGCTCCGTTGCGCGGGCGCACCGACTTCGGTGTCAGCCGGCATAATCGCGCGTAGGTGCTGCATCACCCGTTCGCGATCGCTTGTCGGGTCGATCTGCAATTGAATCGAACTGAGGACATTTCGCATCCCGAGAAGCTCCTGTGCCCAACCAATGTCCATCGCCGCGAATCGAGCGTCTCCTTCGTGCAGAAGTGAGCCATTCATCACGAAGCCGACTCGCACGGTATGCTCGTGTCCGTTGACTTGGGTGCGGAGCGAGCTTCCGCGATGCAGATTATGACGAGCGGCGAAGGACTCGGTGACAGCGATAACATCGCCTGCTCCGAGCCATTGCGTAAGGTTGAAGGCGTTCGCTGAAAAATTCGTCAGCTCAAATGTGCGAAACGGCGCGTTGCTGAATACGTCGATGCCGAGAAGATCGAGATATTCGCCGGGGAAATCCGGCAACGTAACCAGCCCCCGAACCAGCGGCGTTGCTGCAGTGATGCCCGGCATCTTTTGAACAGTGGGGAACAGCTCATCGGGCAGATCATTACCCGGCGCGCTGATCTGCAATTGTGATTTGCCGGCAACAATATCGATTGTCGCAGTAAAGGCTTGTCGGGCGCTGCCATTGGCAAGTTGGATGGCAAGAAAGACCGCCACACCGACTGCGACGCTAAGAATGTTGAGCAAACTCAGCAGCCGATGCTGTGCGATGTAACGCAAAACTTGCCAATGAAAAAAACGAAAGGGATTCACGGCGAAATTCGATTAATTTGCGTAACCGCGAAGGGATATTCGCGCATTTTCCCCGGAGAAATGAAAATTTGTGCGCTCTTCAATTGCGCAACAACGCATCAATCAGATGATCGATAGGGCGCTTTAATTCGCAATATTGGAAGTGTCGCTTCTTCATCTTGAATACGCGTAAATACGCTTGCGCAAAATTCGAAACGGAATCACGATCACGGCGTGAGAATAGGAAACAGATTTAGTCGCCTGTGCGGTTCATCGATTCGATGCACGAGTTGCGTGCTCACCGTCGCATTTTGCGCATCGGTATCTGCTGCTGATCCGAGCAAGAACGTAGTGCTCCCGGCACGGCCACAGCGGGTCATAAAGACTGCAAAGGGAATGTGCTACGCGCTGACTTCAACATCCGGTATTCCTGTGAGTTGTGACAGGCTCGGCCCGATTCCGACCACCACGAGCCCGATGGATGTTTACAGGAATCCAACGACCAAATTTAAATAAGTTCCGGGAAGACTGACTTCGGTGAAAGGGCATACCGTCGACAGGTCACATCTTTACCTGCGAAAAAGCATTTTGCACCGTTAGCTCAATTGGCAGAGCAAGTGACTCTTAATCACTGGGTTGCAGGTTCGATTCCTGCACGGTGCAATGAATTTAACATATTTACACATAGCAGTTTACGATTAACAAACTTCGTTGGGGTCTCGGCAGAATATTTTGACTTGGCCAGTTCTTGGCCAATTATCGAGTGCATCTAGCGTAAACCCTTATGCACGCTCGCAGCAACACGATCGAGAAGCTGGCGGTCAGGTGGCTTGTTCCGCAACTCATCGGAGATGTGTCGGACGTACTCGTCCGCTACTCGGTCGTAGCTTGCCTGGCTGTCCATGTGCAGTAGGGACGTAATGCCGCTGAACATGTGATTAGTCCGACAAAATTGTCGGCATATTACGGTTTTTGACTGTAATAACCGTCACGTGTCTTGCTGCTGACCGCGCGCGGTGCTTTCGCAGAACGCGATTTCGTAATAGCCGGGCATGAGCAATAAATCTTCGTTCTCAGCAATGTGTCGGCGCTACAACAAAATCCCTGTGGATCCGCCTTCAAATTGTCGTCGACGCTAATGAATTGGGAACTTCGCCTTCTATTTCCGGTAGTGACTAGTGGAAGAGAATCCCATGTCTCCATGAAAAAAAGACCTCTGCGTCATCTTCTTGCGAGCATGGGCGTTTTGACAGCGGCTCTCGCTGCAATTCACATCCCCTTCCCGCAGCACCTCTCGCCGTGAAAAGGCGAGAAAGTAACAAAAGCGTTACTTTTCCCGAATTGCACCAAACTGTCTGCAATTACACGCTGCGGTCACTGATGCGATGAAAACCTCTTCACTACGCATCGTGGTGTTGCTGGCGATCGTCGCCCCATCCCTGGTTTTCCACCCGACGATCGCAAGGGC
>QHNB01000071.1:20680-20985 GCA_003217965.1 Verrucomicrobiota bacterium
TGTGGGATGGTCGGCAGCGTCACCGTCGTTGGGGCGGTTGGGGCGACCGGCATAGGCTTAGTCGAGGTGTTCAAGCTTCCATCTGCGTCTCCGCTGGCTAACATTTCCACACGCCTGAACATACTGACCGGCGATAACGTCCTCATCGGCGGCTTTATTATCGGCGGCCCCGACAATAAGAAAGTGGTGCTGCGCGCCATCGGTCCGAGCTTAAGTAATCCACCGTTTAATCTCAGTGGGGTCTTAGCCGATCCTACCATCGAGCTGCACGACGACACCGGGGCCATTATCGCTACCAACGATAA
>QHNB01000096.1 GCA_003217965.1 Verrucomicrobiota bacterium
CGACTGTTACCCTAACGTCATCCTTCCTCATTTCAGGCAAGTCTGCCTTGAGCAGGTACTCGTGATCATCCTGACTGATATCAACCTCCGGTGACCAATCTGCGACCGTCAGGCTGTGCGTCTCGTCACTGCCTATTCTGTTCGGAAATCCGCCCAAGAACCGATTGAAACGATTTTGCGTCGCTTCTTCCATCTCTCTAAGCTGATTCCACGTTATTAATGTATTCATATTTTACCTTTCTGGAGTGAGTTGAAGTCATCTTGGTGCATCGCGCTCACCGCTTATTGTCAGACTCGACCCTAATCTTGTGCATGCATAGAATAGGCTTTCCTCTTACTGGTTCTTTATCAGAGCGAGGTCGTCTCCCTGCCACATCGCGGTAAAGGAATAGGTCTCTCCATCCTTTACATCGATGGTCGCATTCCCCGGACGCGAGTCCTCGCGATTTGGGGAAACCACCGCGGAGATGACGTGCTTTCCCGGGGACAAATGCCCATCATAATTTTGACCTTCGATAAGGCTCGCCACTTCAGAACCGTCGACTGAGAGTGACAGGGCAAGGTCACTTCCGAAGTTTGCGACTCGGTCAACGGTCAGATGACCGCCGCTCTTCTCGCCTGCAAAGGTAAGACCCGCCGCGCCAACTAAAATCAGACAAGAGCCGACAAGACTCAGGAGGTGAATGATTGATTTTGGTTTTTTCATATTTGGACTTCTATGCTAAAGGATAAGACTCCGAAATAGGACCTTAGGCCTATATTCGCAGCAGACGTCCCGTGACTACCTGGATGTTGAGCGCTTTGCGCTGCTGACAGGCTGCGTTTTTCGATTACCTCCCGGGGCGTGGACCGCGCATGCAACTCCCAGCGTGGGCGCGGAATTGGAGGGACGCGCGCCGTCGCGTCCGCGAGCCGACTGGCGGCAATCATTCTTACAATTATTGCGTGCCGATACCGGCCAGCACCTAAATTTTCGTTATTGGCGGCACCCTACCTAACGAATGTCTAAAAAATGATACCGGCCGTGATTTGAGGTCCGTAAGTCGAAACTTTATAGAGGAAGCCGTTGCTATCGTAATCCTCATAGAGATAGCGGAAGCCGAGTTCGGAATAGATGCTCCGAGTAACGTGACAGCCGAGCGCGCCGTAGGCCTGCACGGTGACATCTGAACCGACACCAAAACCTCCGACGTCTGCCTTGCCAGTCAGATAAAAAGCTTTGCTCAAGTTGTAGCGACCTGCGAGTCCGAAATAGGGATCAGTCCAATCTTCGGTGAGACTAACAGCGCCATTGAGGCGCGTGTTCAGGATCGTGACGATTTTTTGCTGCGCTGTCATCGGGTTTTGCCGGGCCTCTCGGATGAATCTGAGTAATCTTATCTTCACCTCGGCGCCGAGAGGTGGAACTGGGAGTGGAGGCTTATTGGAGTCGAGCGCACCGCGTAACAGGCGCTCGAGGAGCCCGCGAAGGTCTTCGGTCGCGGCAGCGACTAAGGCGGCTGCGGCCTGGTTAATCCTGCTCTCACGGCCACTCAGTTCAAGCCTATTGAACATATTCAGGTATCGTCCGCCGGCTCGCAGATCGAGCGATCCGCGCGGACCTTCCAGGACTCGGTAATAAAGCTCCCCGTCTGCGAGGTATTGATCGAGGGTAAGGTTCGCCTTCTTGACCAGCCCATCACCGTAGACTCCGGCCGAGAGGCTCATATAGAGAAAGTCTCCATAGACACCGAAGCGGCCGTATCTCGCTTCCGCGCTGATACTCGCGATGCCAGCGACGTGGGTAATGATTTTATCGAAGCCAACGTCCACATCCGAAGTGATTCCATGCAGCCCGATGTCGCCCGAAACAAAAGCCAGCCAACCAGGCATCCCGATATTGAAGTACCAATGATCACTTTCGGTGATCCTAGGCGGTGGCGCCATCTCCTTCGGCTCTAATTCAACAGGGCCAGCCAGAAGCACTGGTGCGGAGAGCAGAGTTGCCCCGATTAAGAATCGATTAACGATCCGATTCATTAATGTTGATTGATTCATAGCGGTGCGGGATTCGCCAGCGGTTATACAGGCGCTCGCTTGCAATAGCAATTGACCGCCCATCAGCACAATCCCTTTTTGCTGCATTCTTGGCAGCGCTTCCTCTGAGTACCTGCCTCACTTGAACCGGCTAACGAGCCGTCCGGACCCAGAACCCGGGCTTATATCCCGGTTGAGGCCGCGAAAAGCAAGCTTGTGCGTTTTGCGATCTGCCAAATCAATCACGAGCACGCCTTTCGTGGATTGCTGCGACAAAAAGGCCGGTCACCCAACTAAAGTAGTACCTGTTGTAGAAGGCGAACCGGAGGCCAGCCCGCACTAACTGCTGCCCCAGATTGCGACTCTGATTGGTATTGATCTGGGTGCGCGTATAATCGAGGAAGTGATATTCGATAAAGGTGCTGAACTTTGGAGTCCAATAGTAGTCTGTACCCGCGATGAGCTGCCAGGCTAGGTCCGCATGATTTTTCCCTCCGCTAGTGCTAAAGCTCCCGCGTGGCGCAGTAACATCGATCCCAGCCGATTCGGCATAGTAAATGCCGACGCCCGCCCCGACGTATGGCTGGAAGCGTCCGAACGCGAATCTCCCGATGAAATTCCCCATGAACGCACCGGTGTTAATAAACGTAGTCGTACTGGTGTTTCTCACCAAAGTGCCATCCACCAATGTCAAAGTGGTGTCAGCGCCACCCCTGAAGCCGTTACCTTAATCGTACAGGCGCATACCTGGGTGCTCATTCGCGTCCGAGGTATTCAGTAGTCAAGCTAGTCCGCCTTTATGTGTTTTAATGGGCCACTTGCGCGGGTGAATCAGCGCTTGAAGGGGAAAGTTTATAACATCCGGGAAAACTAGCACTCGGCCAAGGACCAAGGGGCAGCGGACAGTCTCCTTCTGAGTATCCGGCACACGAGCTCCTGAGCTGGCGTTGCGAAGTAAACGCCTACGAGACTAGTTCGTTTGTACCTGCTAGGTATTAGATCGAACGACAGTCAGCCACATCTAAAAACCTCCAGTGTTCATTCCTAAAGGACCAAAGCCATCGAATTCCTGGACGAGAATATGGTTCGGCCCGGCCGTCTCTTCTGTAAACGTCGGTTGCGTGGTTGGGACAGAACTCGCTTGAGCCATCTGCGCCCGCTGGGCCTGCAACAATTGCTTGTAACTATTGTACTGTTTCTGCCGGCCGACATAGACCTGATTTCCAGTTCCCGCGGGATAGGCATAGTAGAGTTTACCCTTGTACTTCACGGCCGAAACGTGGTTCGGCGGCAGAGCTGCGAGCTGTTGCTGCTGTTTGGGCGTGGTCGCCGTCTTTACTACGAATCCCGCCTGAACGAGCAGTTGTTCTTTCTGTGCCGAGGCCGTGGCGCTTGTTCCGCCTGTGGTCGAGCATGCGACCATAAAGATGACGGTGAGGAACAAAACGCCGAGCTTCAATACTATGGATAATTGCTTCATATTTCGTGATTAGGTTGTTCGATAGTCTACTGCTTCTACTGCTTGTGTCTAAGAAAGCCGGTGCTGCTGCCTTGCTGGTAGGTCTGTTTGACGTCGCCGAATTTGGTCATGGTATTTCGTTGGATAGTTATCTCCATCCGTTAGGCGCATTCGATCATTTGACGTACGTTCCGGCCACAGCCCCCGGCTTGGGCCTGGCTGTCGGGTAGAGCAACGTGAGATTTAAACGAACGCCCCAATTGGGCCCGTAGCGCGGATAGTCTGCGTAATATTTTCCGCCGATCTGAACGCTGATTGGTTGCTTGCCGATTTTGAGGACTTGGCTAACCTGGAAAATCAGCGGGACTGTCCACTTCGC
>QHNB01000097.1 GCA_003217965.1 Verrucomicrobiota bacterium
CATTGCCGTGAACATCAGAGTAGTTACCGTAGGAAACGCACAGATCGCCCGAATCACTCAACCTGATCGCGCCGAGCTCACGCGATACTGTTCCGTTGTCCGAACTGAGCATTAAACGTGCGGCATCCAAACCTACGGCCGGAAAAGACTGTTCACGAAAGACGCGAATATCATCGCTGGCATAAGCAAGGAGCGCTTTGCCGATGTTTCTTTGCGCTGAGCCGAGAAACTCACGCATTGTCTTTTCCAAACTTCGCTTCGCTGCTTCCAGCGGGCGTTCTCCAGCCGTCGGATCGGGCGGCAGGATTTGCAGCGCCGGCGGGGAATCAATGGGCTGGGCATGATCGATTCCGACGTCCAGCAGTATTCTCCAAGTCCCTCCAGCCTGTTTCTTCCAGACCGTGACATAGTGGCCGTAGGCGAGAGAGATTTCCTCACCTCTTTTCTTCATCTCCCATGGACCGGTCGTGTAGGCGAGATCGGCCGCGCGCGCCGCGGCCGCGAAACTCGGCTGCCAAATGAGAATGCCGGGAAAATCTTTCCGCGAGGCCCAGTACTTTTTTCCATTTACGGCGAACGGAGCGAACGCAACTCCATCATCGGTAAAATATTCGACGGACGCTGCTGGCATTCCCTTGTCCAATGCCACGCGGGCGTATTCGGTATCGACCGCCGCGGCACTCCGGGCTGCGGCCGTGTCCGCCGTAGATTCTGCCATCAAATCGAGCGCCATGATGCAAATTCCAACCGCGCAGAAAATGCTTTGCACGACAGACAAATTCATCGGTTGGCGGCGTCTCAAAAGTAAAGACCGTGAAGGGGTCATGGAGAATGTCGCCACTCATGAAGATTGGAAAGTTTGTTTTTCGCAACTCGCGCCCGGGTTGGTGCTTTTTGCCCGGCAATGGGTGCGCTCCCGGGCAGACGCAGAAGATGTTGTTCAGGATGCGTTTGTCCGCTTTTGGCGCCGCAATTATAGCATCGATAATCGCGCTCTGCTTTATTCTGCCGTCCGCTCGGCTGCCCTCGATCTCATTCGACGCGACCAACGACGTTCCCGACGTGAAATCGAAGTCTTCGCGGATGCTGCCCGATCGGTCGAGCCTGAGTTCGAAGCAGGAGATGATTCACAGCGTGAACTTGCCGCCGCGGTCGACCGCCTGCCACGCGATCAACGCGAAGTCCTGGTCATGAAAGTTTGGAACGAACTCACTTTCGCGGAGATTGCCGAAACCCTCGGCATCTCGCAAAATACAGCGGCGTCGCGCTATCGTTACGCGCTCGCTGCGCTAAAGAAAAAGGTGCAACCGCAGTGAACGATTTTTCCGAGCTGGAACGCGAGTTGAAGAGGTTGCAGCCGGTAGAACCGTCGGCGACGCTGACGGATCGGATCGAGCAGGCGTTGACTGATGTGACCGAAATTCCTGCGAATGTAATTACGCCGCGGCGATTCACGATTAACTGGGTGGGCCTGGGTCTCGGACTTGCCGCGGCCGCGGCATTTTTGATTTTGGCGCGAATCGATTTTCGTCCGGCAGCGAGAACACAATCGCAGGTGGCGACTGCTGTGCCAGAAAGCACCGCACCGCTGTCGAATTTTGTACCAGCCGCGGTGACGCGGGTGGTCTACCACACGCGCGACGAGGGACTCGTTTTCCCACGTGGGCAGGAGCGACCGGTCCGCCGGGTCCGAACCGCGCAACGCGAAACACTGCAATGGCGTGATCCGCAGAACGGCGCCTCGCTCCGCGTGTCGTATCCAACGGAGGAGGTCACGCTCATTCCGGTTTCCGGCCAATGATTTAATCCAACCAGCAAATACAACATGAAAACGAAGATCATTATCAGCCTTGCGGTAATCGGGATGATTCCGGTCATCGCGTTCTCTCAACCGCCCTCGCCCCCATCGCCGCCCGCTCCCCCTGCTCCGCCGAGCCTTCCCGGTGGGCGCGACGAGCGAATGCCGAAAGTCCCGGTGACTTATCTCGGCGTCGAAACCTCGGAAGTGCCGAGCGTGCTGTGCGATCAACTCGGCATCCAAAAAGGCTTTGGCTTGGTTGTCGATTATGTCGTGCCGGATGGTCCCGCGGCCGCTGCCGGGGTGCAGCAAAACGACATCATCAAGATGTTAAACGATCAGATTCTGACTGACCCAGGACAGCTCTCGAAACTAGTGCGCAGTTTCCAGGAAGGCACAAACGTCACGCTCACTCTGATGCGCAAAGGACAGGAACAAAAAGTGACGGTAAAGCTCGGGAAAAAAGAGGTGCCGCGCCGCCATGCCATGCGTGGGGGGCGCCAGAATTGGAATTTCGATTTGGGCGATCTTGGAAATATCAATGAGCAAATCCACGATCAAATGGCGGAGTTGAAGGAGCGCTTGGGCGATCAGGATCGGGGCATGATTCATAATGCTGTGATGGGAGCGCGAGCGGAAGCGCAACGCGCCCGAGAGGAAGCGCGGCGTGTGGCTGAGGAAGCACGGCAGAACGCGGAACGCATTCGGACAATTACGCGCAGGAATGGCGCCCTCCAGCAAACGACAATCGACCTGAAGAATGCGCAGATCGTCTTCTCCGACGATAAAGGCGAGCTGCGGATTGAGAACAAGGATGGCAAAAAGATGCTGACTGCGAAAGATCCGCAGGGGAAATTGCTCTTCAGCGGTCCAATCGAGACGAACCAAGATCTCGACAAGGTGCCCGCGGACGTGCGGCAGCGTTACGAGAAATTGCAACAGCACGATTTGCCCGCAATCTCGCCAGATGATCTGCGCGCAGAGAGCGATGCTGATGGAGAGGAGGACGACATGGATGAAGAGGAGGACACGGCGAAAGGGAGTAGCGCTTCCTACGAACAAGTTTTTTCCCAACAGATCGCGCACCGAATCTGGGAGATTCACACCGTTCTAATCTAGCGGAAAAAGGGAATCGATACTGAGGCGTCGGATCCGCCGCGGTCAGCGACCGCGGCTACAGGAGGAGTCTCCCTTATTCAACGAATCCACGCGAATAGCGAGGGACCCGATTCAATCCTCGAAGAGCTGAAGCGAAGTGCGGCTATTCTTCTTTTCTCGCGGCAATCGCGATCGGGCAACGAGCCTTTGCTGATGAGTCAATGGTCGATCGAATGTCGCGGTGGTAGCTAATTATTTCCTGACTAAGCCAAGCGGCAGAATCGTTTTGCCGAACAACTCGTTGAGAACCTGGGCGAGAGCAGCGTAAATGGCGGAGAAGCCGCAAAAGATTCCTTCGTATCCGGCGGCATGTTTAAATCCGGCGCTTGCCCCCGCGAAATCACCGTAGGCGAGCATAAAGAACAAGATCGCGAGCGTGGCGAAAACTACCTGCAAGGCGAGACTCAATCGCAGCGTTCCGAAAAACATCACCGCCGTGAACAAACCCCACATCGTGAGATAGGCGGCCATCGCAATGTCGTTCGAGGCCGCGCCCCATCCCAGTTTCGGCAGGACTAGCAGAGCGACAAGCGTGAGCCAGAACAGGCCATATGAGCCGAAAGCGGTACAGGCAAATGTATTGCCTTTTTTCCATTCCATGATGCTGGCGATGATTTGCCCAGCGCCTCCATAAAAAATGCCCATTGCTAGGATCATGGCATTGAGCTCGTAGAACCCGGCATTGTGCAGGTTGAGCAAAACTGTGGTCATGCCAAACCCCAGGAGCCCCAGCGGAGCTGGATTCCCTGTTGTATCCTTGATTTGAGTAATCGGTTCGTTCATAAGCGGTCTGCTAAACGTTAGCCCGTCAGCGATAAATCAGACTCCATTCTTGCAATCCCCGGCAAGACCGATCTTATGAGATGCCCGATTTTAATGCGCTCGCTTCTGCTCTTTGCTCTGCTTTGCACGGCAGGAAACCTACCCGCGCAAACG
>QHNB01000098.1 GCA_003217965.1 Verrucomicrobiota bacterium
GAGGTGAAAGCCAAACATGTTTTCCCACGGGAACGGTCCATCGCAGAGACCGAGGACGTTCTCTTCCTTTATGTCTCCAAAGGAAAGTTGATGCAGGGTGTAGGGCACGATTTTCAATGTCCCGCCGCCACCGGCTCCTTCGGAAGCTTTCTCTTCTTCCAATTTGATCCCGGCTTTCTTGATAACCGACTCCGCCAGTTTAACACCCGCCTGCGCCAGTCCTGTGTCAACGAAGAGAAGCGCGGGCGGAAGCGTCTCCACCCAACCCCAGCCTACCATGAAATGGTCGCTCGCCATCCAGATAGGAACGCTCTTGCCTGATGACGTTGCCTTAAACTCTTCCAGGCTTTCGGCGGTCTTCCGGCGCAACACCAGCTCGCCCCGTGGATAATCCATGGTCGCCAGGAAAAGGTAAAACAGCGTGGTTCCGATGACTCCGTCGATACGCTTTACGCCCAAGTCCTTCGAGAGTTGGCGCAACGGAAACATTGCCGTGGGCAGATTTTTGATTGTCCAATCGCCGACGTTGAGTGCTTCGATCAGCCCCTGCTGGACCTCAGCGTGCTGCCCGCCGGAAAAGGTACCTTGGACCGCGCCGAATTGCGGGATGCCAAGCTCCTTGGCAAACTCCGTGTCGAGCGTGACCTCCGAACCCCCGGTATCAATGAAGAAGGTGACTTCGTCGCCGCCGTTTACGCGCACGTTGACCACCGGCAGCGGATCGGTTTTTAAGAACTTCAGACGAGTAATTCTCCCGTTACCTTGCAATTCATAGGGCGTCTGGCCCTTGAAGCTCTCCAACCTTGCAACGTTTAGTGTCGGGTACTGCTCACGAATCAGCTTGTTGCTGCTCACGTCGACGCCGTTCAAAGCAGCCGCTGCCTTTTGGAAATCGTCGCGGCGATAAAACGTCTCGGCCAGCATGACCTTTGCGTCTGCATCATCCGGCTCCAAGGTTACGGCCCAGAAAATCCAACTGTGGTGCACTCGGCGCCAGCGCGGAGGGCGAGAATGATCTCGGTGGTGCTCGTGACTATGCTTTGGATCGTTCACACAAACCAAAGGTGTCAAACGACCTTACCGGCGGTGTTGGAAAAGAAAAAGATCGGCCGTTATCAGAACTCAGAAATTCTTGTTGTGAAAGATTACCGGAAGGTGCGCGCGTAACGGCACTCACCCGACATGCGGCAGGAGATTAGCGTTTCCTTGTGAGATTAACGCTGTAGAACAAGCGTAGCAGTTCAATGTTTGATTCTCTATTCAATCTCCCGCTGGTCATCGTTGGCGCAGCTATCCTGCTCCTACTCTGCGCCTTTGCTCTCGGCGGGCTGGCCATCTTTAGCCGCTATATCCTGCCGCGCTTGAAACTCGGGCCGGAAGAGTCGGTTTTCACCAGTGCCATGATGCAGGCGGTAATGGTTTTCTATGGACTGGCCGTGGCCTTGATTGCGGTGAGCGTTTGGCAGACTCACACGGATGCTGCGGCAACGATTTCCCGCGAAGCCACCGCGCTGGGTGTCCTGTACCGGGAACTGGGTGGCTACCCCGAGCCGCTGCGCTCGCAGCTACGGGAAGACCTGCGGGAATACGTGGAATACGTGATCCGGGAAGCGTGGCCGCTCCAGCGGCGGGGTCAGGTGCCGAGTGGTGGCGTGGAAAAGGTGGACGATTTCGAGGCCAGGCTGGTTATCTTTGAACCCGCAACCGAAGGTCAGAAGCTTTTGCATGGCGAAACCCTTCGGGCCTACAGTCAGATGATCGAAGCTCGGCGACTGCGCTTGGATGCCGTGCTTACCGGGTTACCCGGCGTGTTGTGGTTTGTGATCGTGATAGGCGCTCTCGTGAGCCTCAGTTCAACGTTTTTCTTCCAGGTTGAGGATGCGCGGCTACAGAGAATTCAGGTGGTCGTCCTGGCAGTCTTCATCGGGTTAATCATTTTCATAATATTTGCCTTGGATCATCCATTTCGCGGCGATCTCGGTCTTCAGCCTGATCCATATCAACTCATCTATGATCAGCTGATAAAACGTTAACCCGAAATCCCATCGGGCTCAGGCTCTCGAATCGGGGATATTTCTGAGATCTCGCCGAAGGATTGGCGAAGGCGGATCGTCTTTGAATCAGAAGGTGTCGGCAGTCGGTGCAAAAAGTGAGGACTGACCTCCTTTTGCCTTCCCCCGCTGGAAATGAGTTGAAACCTGGATGGATCAAGCACGACTCCGACCTCGACCCGCTGCGCACTCATCCGCGCTATCAGAAGATCCTCGAGTTAGTCGACCGCTAATTGGATCTTCTGAAAGTCAAAGGTCACCGCATGGGGCTTTCAGTGTCTTAGCATTTCAGCTCCAGTTTCAGCTTTTGGAATCCGCTCCGCGCTCGCTGCTCCCAGCTTCTACTCTGTGAGGACTGACCTCCTTGCCGGGGCCGCTTCGATGAGGAACACCCATCGCCAGCGGCCGATCGGCAGGACCGCATGAGCGATTAGCCCGGCGGCATGAAGCCAAGCGGCCAGAACCCTTCGAGCAGAGCGAGATAGCGCCCGCGCACGCGCGCCGGAATGATCTCGGAGACGATCGACTGTGCAACGGGGAACCCCATGCCCATGCCGAACCCGAGGAGCGCGCGGGCCGCGCCGAGCGCGGTGACACTTGGCGCCAGGCCGCATGCGATACCGCCAGCGCCCCAGAAGATCATGCTCGCCTGGAACACGAGCGTACGGCCGTAGCGATCCGCGGCGATGCCGGCAATGGCAGCGCCGAGAAACATGCCCACGAAACTCATGCTCGACAGCAAGCCGGTCTGGGCCGCCGACAGTCCGAAGTCCGACCTGATCGAGCCGAGTACGAAGGTGAGGGATCCCAGATCGATCGAGTCAAAGAGCCACGCCGTAGCGATGATCAGGAACAATGTTCGCTGATAGCCGGTCAGCGGAAGCCGCTCGAGTCTGGCGGCGATCGAGACCTGGTACCTATCTGACATATCTCACAGAGCACTCACCTCCCTCGAAGCGAGGAAGGTACGGTCAGTCCTTGAATTATGACATTCAGATTTCATCGGTCGAGGTGACACGCTTGGCAAGCTTCTACAGAACACGCCGAATTTGCCCAGGCTTGCTGGGCGGCAGGGGAAATGGGAATCGGCTGCGTGCTCTTCGCTCCCAGCTTCTGAGCTTGTTTGTGCAAAGAGTGAGGATCGACTCCTTTTGCTGTCTCCCACGGCAAATATTAAATGTTAAGGCATGACCCCGCCCCGGCCAGCGGACTCGCTCTTCAATGCGGGAATGAGGCAGTCGCGAATCATCAATGGATAACGAGAATTAGACAAAAG
>QHNB01000099.1 GCA_003217965.1 Verrucomicrobiota bacterium
CGCGTTTTAACCTGCTCAAGCGTCTGATGAAACGTGAGGACGTGACCGAGCTGATCAACGCCTGTGATGCTGGCCGGGAAGGGGAATTAATTTTCCGGTACTTGGTCAAGTCGGCCGGAATCAAAAAGCCCATCCGGCGGCTGTGGTTGCAGTCGATGACGAAAGAGTCAATTCGTGAGGCATTTCAGCATTTGCGAGCCGACCAGGAACTGATTCCGCTCGCGCAAGCGGCGGTCTGTCGCTCGGAGAGCGACTGGCTGGTTGGGATTAACGGCACGCGCGCGATGACGGCCTTTAATAACAAGACCGGCGGATTTCAACTTACGCCAGTTGGTCGGGTGCAAACGCCAACGTTGGCGATTCTCGCTGAGCGTGAAGAGAGGATTCACGCCTTTAAACCGCGGACGTTCTTCGAAGTGTTTGGGGATTTCGATGTCGTCGCTGGATCTTACCGCGGTCGATGGTTCCGCGAAGAGTTTGCCAAGGATGGCGACGAAGATGCCCGTCCGGAACGCATTTGGTCGGCAGAACAGGCGGAAGAAATCAAGGCGCGATGTCGGCAAAAGATGGGGATCGCCACGGAGGAACGCAAGCCGACGACGCAGGCTCCGCCCTTGCTTTACGATCTGACCAGCCTCCAGCGCGATGCCAACGGGCGCGGCTTCAGTGCCAAGCGAACGTTGCAAATCGCGCAGCAACTTTACGAGAAGCACAAGGCCATCACTTACCCGCGCACTGACTCGCGTTATTTGCCGGAGGATTACCTGAGCACGGTCAAGGGGACGCTGGCCAAAATCAAAGACTCGACTCTGGCGCGGCATGCCCGCGCGGTGCTCGACAAAAACTGGGTCAAGCCATCCAAACGAATCTTTAATACCGCGAAAATCTCCGATCACTTCGCAATTGTGCCCAGTGGTGAAGTGCCGCGCGGCTTGGACGAGTATCAACAGCGCATCTATGACATGATTGTGCGCCGCTTCATCGCGGTATTTTTCCCCGCCGCGCAATTCGAAGTGACCACGCGGATCACACGCGTTGGTGGAGATGCGTTCAAGACTGAGGGCAAGATTATCAAGGAACCGGGCTGGCTCACTGTTTACGGACGGGAGGCGGCCAACGGCGACGAGGAGAGTGCGCTGGTCGAGATCGCGCCAAACGAATCAGCCCGCGTCAGTGCGATTGAGGTAAAGCAGAATGAAACAAAGCCGCCGGCGCGCTTCAACGAAGCGACCCTGCTCTCCTCTATGGAAGGGGCAGGCAAACTTGTCGAAGACGAAGAATTGCGTGAAGCGATGATCCAGAAAGGACTCGGCACGCCAGCGACGCGTGCCGCGATCATCGAAGGATTGATCCACGATGGCTATGTCATTCGGCAGGGTCGCGAACTGATCGCGACAGCAAAAGGAATGGCGCTGATCACTCTACTGCGGGGCATCGGCGTGTCCGCTCTCTGTTCGCCAGAAATGACAGGCGAATGGGAATTTAAACTCAAACAAATCCAGAACCGCGCGATGCAGCGCAACGATTTCATGTCGCAAATAAAAGAATTCACGCGCGACATCGTCGATAAGGCCAAATCGTTCGAGGGTGACAGCGTCAGCGGGAATTTCGAGACCCTTGAAGTGAAGTGTCCAAAATGCGGCGGCGGTCCGTTTGACGAGGATTACCGCACGTTTCGTTGCCGTAGCTGCGAACTGATCATCTGGAAAACAATGGCCGGGCGTTTGTTCGATCGTGAAGAAGTCCGCACCTTACTCGAGAAAGGCCACGTTGGTCCGCTTGTTGGCTTCCGCAGCAAAATGGGGCGGCCCTTCTCCGCCATGGTCAAACTCGGTGACGATTTCAAGCAGCAGTTCGATTTCGGGGAAAACGGTGTCGACTCGGTCGTAACGATAGATCGGGAACGCCACGAAGAGATCGGCCTTTGTCCGCTGTGCCGGCAAGGCAAAGTTTTTGCCTTGGAGAATTCTTACACCTGCGAACGGACACTCGAAAAACCGCCGCATTGCACATTTCGAATTAGCCGTATCATTTTACAGCGCGAAATTCCGAAGGAACAGGTCCAGAAATTGATGGCCACCGGAAAGACGGATCTGCTGCCGAAGTTCATATCGAAAAAAGGTCGCGCGTTTTCCGCTTATCTGAAGCTGGAAAACGGAAAGGTCGGCTTCGAGTTCGAGCCGCGGAAATCTCGTGCAACCAAGCCGCGGTTGAAAAAAGCAACGGCTGCGACCTAAGCGCCGCGATTTACCCAAATAGGGGTGCGACGGCGGGCCTCGGGATGGGACCGGAGCCCAATTCCGGGCTGATTCACACTGGTTATGGGGCGGGAAAGCGCGTCAACCAGGCAGTTCGGGACCAAAGGGGAACAACGTGATTGAAACAATTGACGCTACTATTTGTTGTGTGATATATGCTGCGGCGCCACTATGCGTTGTCCGAAGTGTGGATCGCGGGACGACAAAGTTATCGATTCGCGCCAGTCTCGAGAAGGGCTCAGTATTCGTCGCCGCCGCGAATGCCTGAAATGCGCTTATCGCTACACCACTTACGAGGAAATCGAGCGCACCGATCTACGCGTCATTAAGCGCGATCGGTCCCACGAGCCTTTTGACCGACGCAAACTGGTAGGCAGTCTGGCCAAAGCTTTCGAGAAACGTTCGATCAGTTTGGTCGTTCTCGAGCAGGCCGTGGATGATGTCATTCACGAGATAGAAACAGCCGGCCGCGAGGTCACTTCGGCCCAAATTGGGACACACGTCATGGCAAAATTGCGTGACATCGATGAAGTCGCCTATTTGCGCTATGCATCTGTTCATCGCCGTTTTCAGCAGGCCGATGAATTCGTCGATGCCATCGAAGCTCTTGGCCGGCGGGTCAAAACGAGCGCACAACAGCGCGAACTTTTTCCAACGGAGAAACGCTAATGGTCGCGTTCAAAGAAGAGTTTCCATATTTACGGGCGGAATCGGGCCAACTTTTCGAGTTTGACCGTCGTTGGCTGCGCGATGCCATCACTCGCGCCGCAACCCAAGCCGGATATCCCAGCTGGTGGCTGACCGATCATGTGACGGAAAGCATTGCTTTTTACCTACGGCTGCGAAATGACGAGAATTTCGTCGCTTTCAATCAATTTTCCCAAACCGTGCGCTACGTTTTGAAAGTAGTCGGTTACCAGGAAATCGTGCCGCATTTCACACCTAGTCCCCCGCCGGTGTCTCTTTCACTTTTTGAAATTGCACACACCGCCGGCACCGGATACGAGCTAGCCTTTTTCGAGATGCTTTCGCGGCGTTTGGAATTGTTATTGCAGACCCGAGTAAACACGGTGCAGCTCGTCGCCCTCAATGCTTGCGTAAAACAATTGCGCGGCACGCGGGTCTGGTCACGCGCGTGTGATGCGTTAAGAGGCGAGATCGTTTGCTTTATCCGCGAGAAACTTTCTCAGAGCGATCTGCCCGAGCTAAACTGCTCGATGCGCTAACATGACCATCTTCGAGAAAATCGTTGCGCGTCAAATTCCGGCCGAAATCGTGCTC
>QHNB01000100.1 GCA_003217965.1 Verrucomicrobiota bacterium
CTTCGTGTCGTTTGTCGAGCCCCATTCCCCCTATAACGGTCCGCTCAATGACGAACATAGGCTGGATGATGTCGGACTGGACGCCACCGCGCTTCTTCCTCCGAGCGACAATATTCCCCTCCGTTACCGCCTGATGCGAGAATGGCAACAGGCCGAAGCGCTTCTCGACCGAAAACGATTGCCGAAGCTGTTGTTCTTCGGAATTACGCCGGACGAATATCGAGATATGAAGCGGCGCTATTTTGGACTAGTTTCAATGATCGACCAAAGCATAGGTGGAATACTTTCGTGTCTGTCCCACGCTAACCTGATGGACAACACGATTATTGTGTATACCAGCGACCATGGAGATAGTCTGGGTGCGCATCATCTGTTTGGAAAGGAGGTCATGTTTGAGGAAGCGGCGCGAGTTCCCTATTTCATTCATATCCCTGGACTTCGACGGAGCGTGCGAATCGGCCATCCGGTTAGTCATATCGATTTTCTACCTACTATGATGGATCTTCTAGGCCAACCAAAACCGCCGCAGTGCGCCGGACGAAGTCGGGTTCCGCTTTTGCATGGAGAAACGATGACGCCGGAGAATGTTTTCATCGAGTGGTCGCCAAATAGGATGAAGGTAGTGAAAGGTACGGCTCTTGGCCGGCGACGCGCGATCAAGCACGCGCTCGAGGAATCAACACGGGCGGTGGTTACGCCCGATGGATGGAAGCTTTGTCTGCGAGACAAAGACATGAACGAACTTTACAACCTGAATTCGGACCCGATTGAAGCCGAAAACATCTACCAAAGAGTAGAGCACGCAGCAATCATTGAGCGCGGCCGAGATGCGATCTTTCGCTGGCAAGAAGAAGTGGGCGACCGCTTGAACTTGTGACGCTAAGCTGATTTTTGGCAACATCGCTGCGGCATGCAGAAACTACCGCGGATAATTACTACCTCCGTTATTCGTTCGGCCCGCCAGGGAGAGAGTCACGGGGGGGTCTACCTGGTTGATCTCGACTCCGGAGATATCGAACAGGTCATCGACTGGAATGATCGTTCGATCAATTGGGAGGGCCGGGGAGGGGACCGAGGCTTGCGTGGAATCGCATTTCATCAAAGCAAGATACATCTGGCGGCCAGCGATGAAATTTTCGTCTACGATCGCCGGTTTAAGCTGCTCGAATCATTCACAAACAGATACTTAAAGCGCTGTCACGAGATCAATATTGCCAATGACATCCTCTATCTGACCTCGACCGATCTCAACAGCGTCCTTGAATTTGATTTAAGAAGGCAGCTATTCATCCGCGGTTATACAATCACTCGAGCCCAACCGGACAGAGGCAATCTCATCGGTCGCATTAGCGCGGCTGTGTCGCGCCGGGCCAAATTCAGAGTGATCCAGTTTGATCCCAACTCCGAAAATGGACCGGCAACAACGCTAAACAGCAGCGGTCTGCACATCAATAACGTGAGCCGCACCAATGATTCAATTATGGTTTCCGGCACCAGAATCGAGGCCCTGCTTGCGCTGAAAGAGGAAATATTGCAAGAGTACGCTCCACTTCCGCGAGGCACGCATAACGCATCCATTTATCGGGACGGCGTAATCTATAATGACACGGCTTCCGATCGTTTAGTGATCGCCGATAGAAACAATCGGGTTCAGCAAACGTTCATCATGCCGAAGTACGATCCAGCAGAACTCTCCCACAGGGATGTTCCGGGTGATCACGCCCGGCAAGGCTTCGCCCGCGGTCTCTGCTTTTACGGTAAAGATATCGTGATCGGTGGTTCTTCACCGTCGACCGTCTCAGCCTATAGCCTCGCGACCGGCGAAAGACTCAAACAGGTCAACATCTCGAAGGATATTCGCAACTGTATCCATGGTCTGGAGCTTTGGCCCGAAGAATAGCCCTCGCTCTTCGCCATTTAATTCCTTTTCCTCCGAGGAAGCGGCAGCAAACGCCTCGTCCATTTTGTCCACGACCTGTGCCATCTTGGCAGCTCTCCCATGGTGACGTATTGACCATTGGAACGTCGAAACCACTCCGGAAGCTCGATACCGCTTCGTTTGATGCTGTCGAAACAGTTCTGCGTAATATGACCTCGTTGCGTGCTTTCGCCGAAGACGGCGAAATTTTCCTTGGTCACGAACAGCCGAAAGTCATCTGGTTTGACGATTTCATTTTTCAACTCATCCATGGCCTTGGCGCTCGGGGGGTGAGGCGGCATTTTGGTGAAGAAGTAACGAAGCACCTTCACTCTAAGGAACTGATGAATCCAGATTTGATACCAGCTCCTGCGCTCGAGCAGAACGTCACCGCCCGGTGTTAGTCGTTCCTTTGGATAGAGTGTTAGTACCGGTTGGTCTAAGGTCACTCGGGTGCGGCAAAACAACAGGCCGCTAATATCGGCGGTCTCGAGCGCATAGGTCATGAGTTCTCCGATTCTTTCGATCTCCAGCCGAATCGGGTACTTATCGTCGGAGCACCAATACACCCATTCTTCATCCGGCAAGTCGGCGAGTAACTGGAGCACGGCGGCGGGAATATCCTCGGGGGTTTCGCCGGGCGTCTTGATATATTCTAGTTGATCCGAGTTGACCCCGCCGAGATTTTGGTAGGGGATTCGAAAGCAGAACGGATGATCGGGCCAGAGACGTTCATATTGTAAGATCATGTGCTGCGTGATCGCCCGATGCCGGTCAAAAGTCAGCACGATCGCTTTCATCTCGCGGATTCATTATCCTTTGTTACGCAAAGATGCCAACGTCGGCGTTAATTAAGCCCCAATGATCTCTCACCGGCACAAGTGTATTTTTGTTCAGATCCCTAAGACCGGTTCCACCAGCATTCGTGTTCTGCTGGGAAAACCGATTCGCCCGCATTTAAATTTATGGGAAATCAAGACTTTGATGGAGAGTTACTGGCCGGTGCGAGGCGGAAGAACAAACCGAATCATCGAATGCATTTATTTGATGTTGCCTCGGGAACGACGCCTGGAGATCGGACGGCAACAATTCCAGAGCTACTTCAAATTCGGATTCGTCCGGAATCCGTGGGACCGGGTGGTTTCGCTCTATGAACGGCGGGAGGCGCTGGAGCTAAGGGCACAGATGACGTTCGATCAATTTGCGGAGTGGATTCAGTACAGTAGCAGCACCTGCATTCATTCGTCCCCTCATCGATACCAGCTCGACTGGTTTGTCGATCCGAACGGGAAAATGCTTGCTGACTTCATCGGACGATTCGAGCGATTGCAGGAAGATTGGGCCTTCGTGGCCAAGAAACTTGGTTTGAGCGAGACCTTGCCACATGCCCGAGCGAACCCACGTACCCGCCATTATTCCGAGTACTACACGCCAAGAACACGGCGACTGATTGAAGAGAAGTTCAAGGTCGATATCGAAACTTTCGGCTACCAGTTTGAGGGATGAAAAATCAGGCAGATGCAGATTCGCCCGGCGCGGGAGAAAGTATGCAGTCCAAAACTGAGCGCGATTATATCCTTGGCACGAATGACGAGGAAGTAATCCGTCTTGGATCGCAGCATCGAGTATGGCGGCCGGTTGTGTCAAAATTGTGGTGGAAGGCTGGGATCACTGTAAGGAAACGAGTGCTTGACCTCGGCGCGGGCCCCGGTTATGCCGCAATCGATCTGGCGGAGATCGTTGGATCAGCGGGCGAAATCGTCGCTGTTGAACGCTCGAGCAAATTTATCAGCGTGATGAAAGAGGCCTGCCGTTCCCGCCGGCTAACTCAGGTTCAAATTCGCGAATTGGATCTGATGACAGACGACCTGCCGAAAGCCGCCTATGACTTTAGCTGGTGCCGCTGGGTCCTCTCATTTGTTTCCGATCCAGCGCTTCTGATCAAGAAATTGGCCGCCGTAATGCCGATTGGCAGCATCGCAATTTTCCACGAGTACGGTCACTACTTAACATGGCGCTTTTCTCCCCGCCGGCCAAAACTTGAGCGTTTTGCCGAGAAGGTGAGCGAGAGCTGGCGGGCCAGCGGTGGTGATCCAGATGTTGCTTTGAATCTACCGCCGATTTTGTCTTCCAATGGATTTACCATCCGTTTGGCCGTCCCGCGAATCTATTGCGTGCGCCCAAGCGATTACATGTGGCAGTGGCCCGCGGCCTTCATTGAAAGCGGACCAGCTCGGCTGCAGGAGCTGGGATACGTGGACAAGGCATTTGTCAACCAGGTGAAAGCCGAATTTGCGGAGGCGGCAAAGGATCCCGACTCGCGCATGATCACCCCCTTGGTCTTGGAGATCGTGGCAGAACGAACCGGCTAACAGCTTGTTTTGGTCGGGTGCAGATGGCGCCCGGAAAGGCTGCCAGACCGCTGCAACCTTTTTCGCAGGTAAAAATTGGGAATAAACACGCTTTTTGCGTTGCAATTCATGGACAGTTCTGCTAAACACCGCCCCTCATTATGCGCATTCCCCGATCAGTTTCCTCGCTGTTGAAAATCGCTGCCTCTTTGCTGACACTCCTTTTCGTCGCTCGTCCATTTACGGCAAACGGCGACCCACCGCTGGATAACAACCATCCAGCCATTCGCGCTGCCATAGCTGCCCAGGACGAGGTTACGGACGAATGGATGAAACAGCCGGAAGTGCTTGGCACATCTGTGGGCGTAACCAGCGGCGGAACGCCAGCGCTCACCGTTTACATTGACCGAGACGCAACAAACGCCGGACAAGTGATCCGGAATTTGCCGCAATCCGTTCGCGGCATCGGCGTCGACATCCACTTAACGGACAAGTTTCGTGCGATGAAAGGCAACCCGCACAACCAAACAAGTCACACGGCGCTTCAAACACCGCCGATTCAGCTTGGCACGTCCGGGGGCTGGTCAAAGGATTTAGCCAACGGTTACTGTTGCGGCGGAACGCTCGGCTCACTCGTGTCCATTGGGGGTGTGCAATACATTCTGAGCAACTACCACGTCTTCGAGTCTGATATTGTCTCCGGCGGGAACAACACCACCGCCCAGACGGGCGACCCCATTATTCAGCCGGGTCTGATTGACGTGAATTGCAATGCCAACAACGCTCAAACGGTAGCGACCTTGGTCAAGAAAAGCTCCCTTCCCACGAGCAATGTGGATTGTTCGGTCGGAAAGGTTGTCTCCGGGATGGTCCGGACCGATGGTGCGATTCTTGAGATCGGTACGATCTCGAACACCACCGTCGGAGCATTCATCAACCAGGCAGTGAAGAAGAGCGGGCGCACGACCGGGCTGACGCACAGTTCCGTTTCGGGATTGAATGCAACTGTCAGCGTGACCTACGACAACGAATGCGCTGGTGGCACCGCATTTACCAAGACCTTTACCGGTCAAATTGTTATCGCAAACCGTGGCAGCTCGTTCCTGAATAGCGGTGATTCCGGTTCGTTGATGGTGGAAGACGTCGCGACCAATCCGCACGCCGTCGGCTTACTCTTTGCCGGTAGTAGCACTGACGCCATCGCCAATCCAATTGGACAAGTGCT
This sequence comes from Verrucomicrobiota bacterium, assembly GCA_003217965.1. GTDB lineage: Bacteria > Verrucomicrobiota > Verrucomicrobiia > Chthoniobacterales > UBA10450 > AV69. The sequence continues at coordinate 5,495 of QHNB01000100.1, forward strand.
GAGCTTCCTTGGTGCAACGATGGTCGGCCAGTAATCTCACGCCATTTTTCAACGCCCGCTCGATTCCAGCCGAGCGGGCGTTTTGTTTTATGCAATAGTTTTGTCGCGAATGATATTAGAGCTGCGCCGGTGTATTTTGTTGCTAACGGTAATCCAATCATTCGTCGGAACAATGACGGCACAAACCTCCTCATCGCTGCCCACGCGAGATATCAATGCGGTGCTTGCCGCGCATGATAAAGAACTGCTAGCTATTCCAGGAGTCGTAGGCGTTTACGTCGGTGTCTTAAGTGATGAAAAAACGCCATGTTTGAAAATCATGCTCGCGCGTCCAACACTCGAAGCGGATCGCGATATCCCCAAACAGCTCGAAGGCTATCCGGTCATAGTTGAAGTAACCGGCGAAATGCGGCCATTGGGCAGCCCGTGATCGTCCTTTGCCGAGAAGCAGATGCCAAAACATCTTGTTATCAGTACCAGTGGCAATCCCGATAGCAATAGCCGGCGAATGGGACGAATCGCCTTCGCCGCTCTGGAGAAGGCAAAGGTAGACTGTGGATGGCTCGATATTGACCAACTTGACCTGCCGATGTGCGATGCGGACACGTGTTATACCCAGCCAGCCGCCCAGAAATTAAGTACGACAATTGAAGAAGCAGATGGAATCATCGTGGCGACCCCCGTTTATAACTATGACGTCAGTGCCGCCACCAAGAACATGGTCGAACTTACCGGCAGGGCGTGGGAAGATAAAGTGGTCGCATTTCTTTGTGCGGCCGGAGGTATGAGTAGTTATATGTCCGTGATGGCGTTTGCCAACAGTCTGATGTTGGATTTTCGATCGGTGATTGTTCCCCGGTTTGTTTATGCCACCGGCGATGCCTTCAACGATGGCAAGCTGACCGACAGCAAGGTTCAAAAGCGAATCGAACAAGTCGTTGCCGAACTCGTCCGATTCACGAAGGCTCTCCGGGGCCGATAAAAGACAAGCCGTGAATTACTGGGTTGGCACTTCTGGTTTTCAGTACTCAGAATGGAAGAGCACTTTTTATCCGGAAGATCTACCCGCGGCAAAAATGCTTCCGTTCTACGCCGAGCGATTTTGCACCACCGAGATCAACTACACTTTTCATCGCATTCCGGCGCCAAAAACGATCGAAAACTGGTGCAAGCTGACCCCGCCACATTTTCGTTTTGGCTTGAAAGCGCCGCAGAAGGTGACGCATTTCGCCAAGCTCCGGAATTGCTCCGACACGGTCGACTATTTCTATGAGGTTGCTTCGGGACTGGGCGAGCGACTCGGCCCGGTTCTCTTTCAGCTCCCACCGCAACTGAAGAAGGATTCGCAACTGCTGGCGGATTTCACCGAATCTTTGCCCC
>QHNB01000072.1 GCA_003217965.1 Verrucomicrobiota bacterium
CATCATCTAGCATTTAAAGCGGAATCTCGCGCCGAAGTCGACAGACTGCATCGCGAGCTGAAGAGAATAGGGGCCACGATAGTGAGTCCACCGCGAGAGTATCCAGAATATACCCCGCCGGGTTACTACGCTCTCTTCTTCAAGGATCTGGAGGGTATTAAGTACGAGATTGTGTGCGCCAGACACGATGGAGCCTGTACTGAGAAACTGAGAGGTGATAGTTGAGAGTAAAAGAAAGCTCGCTTTCACCAGCGTTGGCTGATCTTACGCTCGTTAGATTGAACACTGAATTGGTATGCGCGGAGTTCAGATTAACTACCTGATTGAGCACCCCGAATACATCTCGCAATTGGCGCAGTGGCTGTTCGAACAGTGGGGCTCTATTCTTGGCGAAGAAACCCCTGAGGCTCGAATCAAAAAACTGAAGACGCACATGAATCGAGATAAGTTGCCTATTGCATGGGTTGCGCATGCGAATGGACAACTTCTCGGAACCGCCGCCCTTCGCGTGCACGATCTGGAGGGACGCGAAGATCTGACTCCTTGGCTCGGCGGAGTATTTGTAGGCTCACATTTTCGCCGTCAGGGTATTGGTACCGCACTATGTGCCGCCGTCGAGGACGAGGCTTGGTCGCGAGCGATACACACCCTGTATTTGTTCACGCTCGACAAACAGGCGTGGTATTCACGCCTAGGCTGGACAGTGCTCGGCCCGTGCGTTTGGCAGCAGCGGCCCGGTGATATAATGTGCAAGCCGTTGTATTAAGAAAGTTGAGAGATGATAGTTGAGAGTAAAGCAAAGCTCGCCACAGTTTACCCGCCGCGGCGGGCCAGTCGTGGCTGAGCTTGTGGCTCGTTGCGACGATGGAGAGTCTCAGAGGCCATTTCGTGTATGCAGCGGTCGCTGCTTTAGCAGCGTGCCAGACGCCACCAGCGTCAAATCAGGAAACCCTGCCCAACAAGCCCGCCGCTCGAAGCGGCGAGTCGGCCTCTCCGTCGTCGCAATACGAGGTCGATTTTGGCCCTCTCCAGCCAGCAAATTTCAGTAATCTCCGTGGCGGTCCTATCAGACCGCCGTGACAAGCGCAGGACTGTCTCGTGGTGGCACTTGCAGAACCGCGTCGTGATTGTCGCGCGATGGGTCGTAACCGATCGCTCCAGCGAAGCGCTGGCCGGCGCCCTAAAAAAGTTGAGCGATAATTGTTAAGAGCAGGCCGCTGGCTGGCGCGATGACTAGTTGAGATTAAACGGCATCGCGGGGGCGGAAAAGTTCTTGTAACTCCGGGCGTTGACGGACGCTAGAAGCTGATCTTCAGAATGCGACCACCCGTACCCACCAGCCATCCGGCTTTGGGACTGGCAAAAGCTACCGCCCAGTAGCCGCTCACACCGGGCAACGTGAACCAGGTGTTTCCCTCATCGGGAGTCCAGGCCGCGCCTCCGGTGTTAGCTGTGATCACCACCGCGCGCCCGAGATTGTCTCCGGCACCGCCACCAGTCCGACCTACGTAGCTTAGGCCGAAAATGGCGCCCGTCACGGGAGGAGGGTTCGTAAGAATCCAGGTTTGACCGCCGTCTTCCGAAGTTGCGGTATCCGCGCTATTGGGATTGTTGGGGTCCAAATCACCGCCGCCTACGATGCCATGAAATGGATCACGAAATGCAACGGTGAAGGCGCCCCCGCTAGGCGAGCTTGCCAGTGGAGTATCATACGCGTTCCACGTGTTGCCTGCGTCTCTGGTCGCCAGGACCCTGGCAATCGTCGAGCCACCCGTGGCAATCCAACCATTCCTCCCACCTTGTGTTGTGACGCAAGTACCACTTGACGCGAAGGAGGATTCTCCCGGCAATGCCGGCGGCATATTGCTACTGATATCCTGCCAGGTCGTTCCGTCGGTGGTGCGCAGGTCCGGGAACACTCCATTCACTGAGTCGCTGTGCGCAATGCCCCGCTGCGGCGTCCAGAACGCGAAGCCGTCGTAGAAGGCATTCGGATTCTGGTTCTCGAACTGTAGCGTCCAAGTAGCACCGCCATCCACCGTCTTGTAGATGCGAAAATCTGTTGGGTCCCCTGAAGTTCCAATGGACAACAGATAGGCGACGCTAGCGCTGAAGGCCTGCACGTCGCGGAACTGTAGCGTTTGGGCCCCCAGTACGACGCCCGCTCTCCACGTTTTTCCACCGTCGGTGGTGACGGTGAACGTGCCGTTGCGACCGCATGCCCAGACCACCTGCGGGTTCACCGGCCAGACCGCGATCAGACCGTTGGTAGTGCCGCTGTCTTGCGGAGTAAGTGTTGGTTGACGAATTGGCGAGCGCTCTTGCGCGCTCAGGATTGTGCAGGCGAACGTCGGAATCAGGAGGGCAATCAATGATCGTTTCAACATGGCAATTTCTCCAAAAGCAAGCTCGTGGCGTGAGTCTAGGCCGCGCTCTAAAAGGCGTCAAACTCCCCGCTGCACGGAAAAACTACTTTCCGAACCCGAGCTGGCAACTGTTTACAACTAGCTTGTGGCGAACGTACACTATCAATTACGGAGGAGTTTGCCTGGCCGGATTATTGAGAAAGTTGAGGGTTGAGAGGTGATAGTTGAGAGTAAAGCAAAACTCGGTTCTGCCAGCGTGCCTGCTCGGGAACAAATTCGGAGTAGCTGAAGTTGTGTCTCGTTAGGACTCGTGAATCTTTCAAAAACCTGTTCCCAAGGACAGAGAGTTTTGTAAACAGGGAGGAGAGTGCACAATGTCGTCGAACACAACAATAATATCTGCCGATACTGCGACGGAGCCCATCGCACCCTGGTGGCATACCTTGCTGGTGCTGGTCCCTTTAGCTATAGGATCGGTCGCAAGCTGGTACCAGCACGGACTGCCAAATGCACATGTGCCCGGGATAGGTTCCCGGCTCTCAAGCTACATCACAGTACTGGTGCAAGAGTGGTGTGTGGTTCTTTTAATCTGGCTCGCACTCAAACGCCGCGGGCTTTCTATTGGCAGTTTGGTTTCAGGTTGCTGGCCGACCCTCGGCGCCTTCTTCAGAGATCTAGGACTTGCCATCGGCTTTCTTGTTGTAGTGGTCCCGCTGATAGGAACTCTGGTTCATTTTTTTGCGGGCGGCGCCAATAGTAACGTGGGGAGTATCACGCCCAAGACCGCATTCGAGCTTGTGCTATGGCTAGGACTCGCCGGGACCGCCGGCTTTTGTGAGGAGCTCATCTTCCGGGGCTATCTTACCCAACAATTCCGCGCGTGGACCGGCAGCCCTGTATTCGCTATCGTCCTTCAAGGGGCGGTCTTTGGCCTCGCTCACGGGTATTACGAGAAGGTCATGGTTCTCATCATGGTTCAGGGCTGGCTTCTGGGATTGCTTGCCTACTGGCGCCATAGCCTGCGCCCCGGAATGCTGGCTCACGGACTGCAAGACGGTATTGGGGGTGTCGTCGCATTCTTCTCATGAAGATAGAGACGGTTCCATACATCAGCAACGCACGCAGACCGGAGATGCCGACCTATTCCGCATCGACAGATGCGAGTGATCTGGCTGGCCTTATGGATGCACTTAAGCTCGAGCGTGTTCACCTAGTGAGCTATTCTTACGGCGCCTTTGCCTCACTTTTCTTTGCTATACAACATCCGGAGCGTGTGCGCAGTCTCACCTTATCTGAACCGCCCATTTTGAAATTTCTGGCAGAGATTCCGGCCGGGCAGGCACAACTGGATCATTTCATGACGATGTTTTGGAAACCTGTAGCCGACGCCTTTCGACGCGCACGACCAGAAGAAGCGCTGCGGATCACCTGTGACTACTTCGGCGGAAAAGGTTCATACGAGGCGTTGACACCGGATGTCAGGAGTAGACTTGCAAGCGATCTTCCCGAGTGGAAAGCGCTGATAACGTCGCGCGACGCTTTCCCTAATATAGATCGCAATGCTGTGAAAGGGTTCCAAGTACCAACTCTTTTAATCACCGGCGAGAAAACATTACCTGAGATGCAAACGATCACTGACGAGCTCAGCCAGCTCCTGCTTAATGCAGAAGTCGTTCGCATTCCCGGGGCAACGCACGACATGTGGGTAGAGGCGCCGGAAGCGTGTCGCAACGCAACCCTTAAATTCATCGGTGCACACGAGAGATGAAACTAAGAAATGGCTAACCAGGCGATGCAGCCTGACCGTGAAAGCTTTGAAAGTCAGTTATTGTCTGCCCACAGCCGATCAGAGATGCTACTAAGGCGATTGCGAAAGAAACTGCGCGTCGCTTGCCTTAGCCATGCGCAAGTTTTCCTCGGCCTCCGGAAAATCAGGATGAAGACGTAACGCTTGTTCGAATTGCGCGATCGCCTGGGAAGTGTTGCCTTGGCGCATGAAAACCTCGCCCAGGTAGTTGTGAGGTTGAGCGAGTTTGGGATCGAGCCGGGACGCCTCGAGATAATGCATCTTCGCCTCCTCCAAGTCGCCCTTTGCGAAGAGCGCACTTGCGAGATCGATGTGAGCATCGACAAGGTGAGGATCAGCCTGCACAGCCTGCCGATACTCCGCAATTGCCTCCTCCAGTTTCCCGTGTTTTTCCAGGAAAGCGCCATAACTATACCGGGCCATCGCGGACTTTGGTTCTGCCCGGACGGCAGCCTCGCATTCGGCCGCGGCTTGTTCAGGGCGGCCGAGGCGCTCTAAAAGATAGGCATAACCGGAGTGGAACTCCGCGTTGCCAGGTTCGATCCGCAGTGCTTCTTGGAAATGATTCTGCGCCTCCTCCAGTTTTCCTTTGCCAGTCAGAACGGCGGCCAGACTAGCGTGAGACTTTGCAGCACTGGGATTAAAACGTAGCGCAGTGGAAAATTCCGCGGCCGCTTCATCGAGCCGGCCAGCATCTTGCAGAGCCTTGCCATAATTGGAATGCTGCCGCGCTCCAACCGGAAGATCGGTCACGATTTGGCCTAAACGTTCAAGCTCACTCCGCGGAGTGCGGACCTGGCCAAGCCAGAAGGCTCCAAGAGGAACGACAAAAACAGCCACCCATTTGGCGCCGTGCAAGGCCCAGCTCGGTAGGAAACCGTTCCTCGAAACGTCGGCGGTGCCGCCGCCGATACCGAGAGACTGTCGGGTGGATTTCTCGCGTACTTTCCAGATGAATCCGTCGTAATAAAAATGGAGCAGCGCCGAAGCGGTCACCACCCCAGTGAGCATGCGTTTGACTGTATCGATGCCGATACTCGACTTGAAATAGCCCAGCGCCCCGTAGGCGAAGATCAGGCCCACATAAAGACCAACCAGCGAACCACTGCGCCGGAACACAAAACGCATAAAACCGCCGATCGAGCTGTCTGCCTCAACCCGTTTGCGATTATAAATCCAAACCAGGGAGAGGTACTGGACGTCGTGGAATACTTCGAATAAGGCAACGCCGACGAGAACGCTCGCGACGATGTTGTTGCAGTACCACCAGAAGGAAATGCTCGTGACAAGAAGCACGAGCTTTACCGGACTTGGCCGCTTTCCGCGGATCCACATCCAGATAAAATTTGCCAAGAATAGGACTGCAACTGTGATCGCCAACCCAAGCAACCCTTGCTGTGCCGCTCGAAGCAGTCCCGGCGGAATGAAAGGCCCACCCGCCGAATAATAAGTCTCCAACGTATCGGTCATTCGTTGCGATGAGAGAAGGACCGCAGTTGCAAACCAGATCCCGCACAATGCGAAATCGAGACGACGCGTCAGCGCAGCGAATGAGCCCACTTTCGCATCGTAGATGCGACAGAACCCATAGGTTTGCATCATGCCGTGCCAAACGCCCCAGATAAAGGCGATCATCACGATGCCTTTCAGGTCCCACAGAAAAAAGATCGTGCAGACGACCACCAAAAAAATCGGTGCAAAAATGAAGCGCCACTTACAGCGCTGGAACAAGCCCGGATCGCCGTAGGCGCGAATCATCCCGGGCAAGTGGTGACCCATCGCGCCAAAGGCAGCGACAAAAAGATAGATGTCTTCTGCGCTCCAACGCGCCTGGGCCACGATGAAAATCGGCAGGATTACTAGCGGGGTGCAGACGTAGAGAATCAGGTCGCGCCAACCGTCGAGAATCCATAAATTAGGCTTCCGCGCGACGGCAGGCGCAGCCGGAACAGTTTGCGGAGTTGAGAACGCAGTAACGTGCTGCATGCCTTTTAACGAAGCCAAGCTTTCCTCAAACCGGCTGGAAAATCAATGCTGGCTTCGCGGACCAAATCGCACGGATCATGATCGATCTTGACGGGTCTTTTCCAAATCGCCGCAGCTTTACTCCTCTTAGCGCGCAAGCGAGCTGCCTGTTGAGGCATGTAGTCTTCCTCGGCAACGATGAGGTAATCGGTTGCATGTTCTCGGACCAGGGGCGTAACGGAAACAGATCTGGCGGACTATGGGGCAAAGGTTGGCAATCCTAAGATCTTCGTGTCGCTGGTGAATGAGCGGACAAGCATAACCAGGGGCGGCCGGGCATACCGGCTTGCGAGACCAGGTGGGTGCGAGCATCTTTCGCCGTAGGCCATGACAACACCTGCAGGTCCAGTCCGAACACATGGCTTAACGCACATCGCTCTTCGAGTTCGAGATGCCAAGCGCTCACTGCAATTCTATGAGAGAGTCTTTGGCGTCGTCGCAGTCTATGAAAAAGACGGCTTCATTCAGGCTCAGACACCCGGTTCCCTGGACGTGCTCGTCTTTGAAGAGGAAGCGTCCAAGGCTGGTCTTGTCGGAGGCATCGCGCATTTCGGTTTCCGCCTGATCGATCCCGCGGACATCAACACGGCGCTTCGCGCAGTGAAAGCAGCCGGAGGACATGTCCTCAGCCACGGTGAGTTTTGTCCTGGCGAGCCCTATCTGTTCTTCCGTGATCCCGACGGCTACGAGGTCGAAATATGGTATGAGTTACCAACTCCAATAGATCCGCCGCTTAAGGCCTGACAGGCAGGTCGGTGGACCGCCCTACCAGTTTCAAGTGGCGATCTGCATATGCTAACGCCCCAGCCGATTATCGCCGGTTGCTAAACGGGCGAAGTGGCGGCATCCTTGACTTGATAGGTGGCGTTTCTGAGAAGCTGGCCGAGGCCTATATGCAACCAATTCTTGATAGGATTCTCGCTGTTAATCTGATTTTGAGTACCCTTGTGTTTTATGTTGCGGCCAGAATCTATGTCCTGCCAAAGCTGGGAGAGCTCAGACCACGGACGATCCTTCTGCCCATTCTGCTTCTGCATTCACTTCGACAGCTTGGTTTAATGTTCCTGATGCGGGGAGCCACCTATCCGGGAATGCCGTCAGAATTTGCCTACCCGGCAGCAATCGGTGATTTCATTACCGCTATACTCGCGTTTACGGCAATTCCAGCGGTCGCCAAGAATCTGCCCGTTAGTCGAGCCCTCGTCTGGATCTTCAACATATTCGGAACGCTTGATCTGATCACAGCCATCACTCTCGCCACCATCTATAACGCGCCAATCTACATGGGCGGCAGCTTATTGGATCCCGGCCTTTTGGGTTCCTGCTCTATTAGTGACGCACTACATCACGTTTATTGTTCTAACGAGATATAAACTCGGTGCATTTAGCTAAAAGGCAATGTCACACAAACATTATGAGATGTGTCGGCTGCGCTCGACATGACAAGAGCCTGTAGCGTGCGCTGTCCCCAGCGCAAAACATCGATTCCGCTGAGACAGCGGACACTACAGCGCCTGGACCCCGAGTTCGCCTAATTCTCGCTACGCTTTCAAAGCCTCAATGAAGGCGTTCCGTTCTTCTGAGGTAACCTTGATTGGCTCCGAAAGCTTTCGCGACTTTGATCTTGCCAGTCCGGCTCGGACTCGTCCGCGGGCGGTTCAGTGAACCGCCCTACCCGGTTCCTCCCACTTGCGTCGGCCAGAGCCGCGGCTAAGCTTTTGCCCGGACAGGCGGCATTATTCATGAGCGAACAAAATAACAGACCATCAGATACAGAACTCGCGGCCGGGCAAGAGGTCCTTCGTAATCTCTGGGAAGAACACGTGCGACATGAGTTTGCCACTCACAATACCGAAGAGACTCTCGCTACTATGGTCGAAGATGCTTATGTGAACCATATTCCGGTGCTGACCGGAGGGGTCGGACGGGAACAACTTCGTGAATTCTACTCGAAGCATTTCATTCCGCAGATGCCTCCGGATACGGAGATGATTCCTCTCTCGCGAACAATTGGTAACGACCAGCTTGTCGATGAAATGATCTTCAAGTTTACCCACACCATCAGGATGGACTGGATGTTGCCTGGGCTCGCTCCCACTGGAAAATGGGTAGAAGTACCCCTGGTCGCGATAGTCCGATTCCGTGGTGGCAAACTGGCGCATGAGCATATTTATTGGGACCAAGCCTCGGTCCTTGTTCAACTCGGCCTGCTCGATGCCGACAAGTTCCCAATCACAGGCGTGGAAAGTGCCCGCAAAGCGGTCGATAAAAGCTTGCCATCAAATGCGCTGATTGGACGCGCGAATAAGCCGGCGGTTCAGTGAACCGCCATTTTTATCGCGGAATCTGAAATCGTAGCCACGGCACGCTGTCGCCGTTGACGGTACGATAACCACACTGCAGAATTAGCGATTCTAGTACGCCTCGACGCAGCGAGGCGGCTACAGTCGTCGCTGCCAGTAACGTCATTCTTGTTCTCTTCGGTGTCTCAGGATCGGGCAAGACGACAATCGGTCGATTACTTGCAAAAGAACTTGGCTGGAAATTCTATGATGCGGATGAATTTCACCCCTCCAGCAACGTAGAAAAGATGGGCCTGGGAATTCCTCTGACCGACAGCGATCGGTGGCCCTGGCTGGAAAAGTTACGTGAGCTACTCAGGCAAAGTATTGCTCGGAAAGAAAACCTAGTCCTGGCCTGTTCGGCATTGAAACAAAAATACCGCGATTATCTACAAGTCAGTGAAGAGATAAGCTGGATTTATCTCAAAGGCGAGCATCAACTGATCGCTCATCGGCTTGAGCAAAGACGAGGTCATTTTATGAATCCTAATTTATTGCGGGATCAATTTGAGACACTGGGAGAGCCGAAGGGAAATGTGGTCATCGTAGATGTCGAGGCCGATCCAACGACAGTTGTGCAAAGAATCAGAGATAAGCTGCAAATCTAAGATCGTAACGAGTTTGTTTCGTTCCCGCAGCCGATGAGTTTGCAGAATTTTTCGAGATCGATGTTGCCACCGGACACGATCGCCACAATCGGGCCCTTCCCCGCTTTTCCCGTCAGCGCAGCTGCGAGCGCAAGCGCTCCGGCGCCTTCTGAAATAATTCGGGTTTTATCCGCCATCAATCGCATCGCTTTCCTCGTCTGCTCCAAGCTCACCACGATGGAGCCGTCCACCACCGGTTTCATGCGCTCCCACATCCGGGGGAAAATGCTTTTGCCGCCGGCGCCATCCACAAATGAATGTTTCCAATCGTTAAAAACCTGCGGAGATCCTTTGGCGAAGGAAAGAGCGGCCGGCGCGGCCGTCTCCGGTTCAGCTCCCCACGCTTTGACTTCGGGCTTGAGCGCTTTGATCGCGCTGGCGACACCGACAATCAATCCACCGCCACCTATGCCGGCGATAACCGCGGCCGTATCTGGCGCATCCTCGAGAATCTCGAGCCCCATGGTGCCGTGACCAGTAACGAAATTGTGATCATCGAACGGATGCACGAACGTGCCATCGACTCCAGGAAATGCCCGATCCTCCAGTGCTTGCCAGGCGACATCATAGGATACCGGAATGAGCTTCGCCCCCAAAGCCTCCATCCGTTCGATCTTTGATGCGGGTGCGGTTTCGATGGCGACGACGGAGCACGGAATCCCCGCTTGGCGGGCAGCATAGGCAACCCCTTGACCGGCGTTTCCGGCGCTGATCGTCCACACCCCGCGGCTGCGCTCGGATTCTGGCAACATGGCCACGGCATTTGCCGCGCCGCGGAGCTTATATGCATTGATGGGCTGCAAGCTCTCCAGCTTCAGGCGAATATCGGGGTGGTCGCGGCCGAGCTCGAGGCGAACCAACGGTGTTCGTACCACCGTGTCCGCAATGCGCTTACGAGCCTCTTGTATTTCCTCTAATTTGATGGGGCGGACCGCCTCCAGCGTAATGGGCATTACGCCCCAATCTGGGATGGGCTTGCCCGCGGACAAGGAAAAACTTCTCATCCACGGCAGTTGCAACTGGTTGAATGAAAATCAGCCTCAGCCAGTCTAATTATAACGGAGGAATACGATGAAACGATTATTAGTGGTAATTGCGCTGCTCACGCTCGTGCCCTTGGCTCGCGCGGAGGAGCAACGAAAGACCCAAGCGAAAGGCAAAGCGACTACAGCTCAGCATGCTGTGAAGGCGCCCGCTGCTTCGACTCGCGTCCAAGGAACTGGCGGACGACGAACGAGTACCTATTCTAAACCAGTTCGCTCGAATACCGGTACGTCGGGTAGTTACTACACGGGCCGACATTTGAACCGGACTCAAAGGAACGTAGCCAGACAGACCAATGTAACCGGCGTCACGGGGAACAAAGTTGGCACCGTCGGCACCCGCAGATTTGTAACCGGTGGCAATGGTGTCTCGTTTGCCGCGGCGCGTAACTATAACTGGCATGTCCGTCATGACCGTGGCTGGTGGGCCGCCCAAGGCTATCCCATCGTTCGCTATGGTGGCGGCTACTGGTTCTGGAATAATGGATGGTGGTATCCCGCTTACGGCTACGATCCTTATTACAGCAATTATGTTTATGACGGGCCGATCTATGGTTACGGCAACGTCGCGCCCGGCGACGTAACGTCGGAAGTGCAGCAGGCGCTAGCCCAGCAGGGCTATTATCAAGGACCTATTGACGGCATCCTTGGTCCGATGACTCGCAGTGCGATTGAGCGGTTCCAAGCCGATCATGGCTTAGCCGTGACAGCCGCAATCGATCAACAGACTTTGGCGTCCTTAGGGCTGGCCTAAAAAGAGTCCAAGCTTCGCAGCCGCGCGGTGGAAAAGAAATCTGCCGCGCGGTTTTCTTTTTCTCAGAGAGAAATCGCTCCCCTTGCTAATCGACAGCATTTTTGCGTATACCTCTGCGCAAAAGAATGCTGGCGAACTTTCCTTTCACGCACTTGAAGGCGCGGATTCTTATCGTGCCTTCCATCATAATGTTTTGCCATAGCTCAGCCATTGCGACCGACTCGCCGACAATCGCCGCTACGGCATCTCCCGCCCCTACCGCTCGCTTGGCCAGCTCCGAACCCTCTTTCCTGGTGCAGTATGTTTCCATCCAAATACCGGGAGGAGTTCGCGGTCTCGTGCCTGGCACTCAGATCACGGTTATGAATGACTTAGGTGATCGGTTGCGGGTTAAGGCCGATGATCTCGAGTTCGAAGTCAGGAAAGACCAGGTTACACACGACCGGCAGATGGCGATGCGGGCATCGCAAGTAGATAATCGGACGCAGCAGAAACTGGCAGAGACGATGGCTATTCAGCAGCAGCGGCTTGTCGAGACGCAACGGAGTCAGATTGCGCAACAGGAACAAACGAGAAACCAGCGGAACAATCTTAAGGAACTCGAGGACCGCTATCGGGCACTGCAGCAGCAGGAAGGTGAGACATTACGCCAGATCGGACAAGCGCAGGAGCGTCATCCAATTCGTGATTCATACGGACGGCACGCAATTCATTACCAGCCAGATCAGCTCGCCCCCCAACTTCCCTTGCTCAAGAGCCGATTGAAAGATGTTCAGTACGAGAAAG
>QHNB01000073.1 GCA_003217965.1 Verrucomicrobiota bacterium
CTATTCCGCGCACGCTGTATCTCTCGCTTGTCGGAGTAAAAGACATGTCCACCATCGAGACGCCGCCGCAGAATCGCTTGCCGGTGGAGACAGCGGTCTGCGCCTACGACGAACGGATCATTCGAGATGCGATCAATCGCGAGCTCGAACGCCAGGGTCAGGTCTTCTTTCTGCACAATCGCGTCCACTCAATCGAGAAGGTACGCGATCGCATCGCCGAACTCTGTCCAAATGCGCGAGTGGAATTCGGCCACGGCCAGATGGAATCGGATGAGCTCGAAACCGTGATGCACCGTTTCGTGGCTGGACAAATCGATGTGCTCGTTTGCACGTCGATCATCGAGAGTGGGCTGGATATTCCCAACGCCAACACCATTATTATTGACCGCGCCGATCGGTTTGGGCTTGCCGATCTCTATCAGCTGCGCGGCCGGGTCGGACGCGCTGAGCATAAAGCCTACGCATATCTGTTGCTCCCGCGCGAGATGATGACCATCGGCGCAGCGCGCAAGCGCATTAACGCGATCAAGCAATACAGTTCGCTCGGCGCCGGTTTTCGCATCGCCATGCGCGATCTCGAGATTCGCGGAGCGGGCAGCATCCTTGGAACGGCCCAGAGCGGACACATCATGGCGGTCGGATTCGATCTGTACTGTCAGCTGCTCAAACAAGCCGTAGCTCAGATCAAAGGGCAGAAAATGCGCTGGCGTTTGGAAGTTGATCTACGTCTCGACTTCGTTGCGACGAACGAGGCCGAGTTCGTTCGCGCCGACTCCGATACCTGGGTTTCGGCTTTTTTGCCACGAATCTACGTCAGCGACACGACTTTGCGTATTCAAGCGTACCGCCGGCTCGCCGAGGTCACTACCCAGGAACAGCTCGATCAGCTTATTAAGGAATGGCGCGATCGCTTTGGAATCTTTCCTGGCCCAGTGGAAAACCTCATCACGCTAACTCAGATTAAACTGGCAGCGGCGAAGGCGCAGATCACTCGGGTGGAGACGCGAGAGGATAAAGTGATGCTGACCCGGCGAGGCGATTTTATACTTGTCGCAGGCAAATTCCCTCGTTTAGTTGCGCCTCAGATCGAAGGGCGGCTGACGGAAATTCTCCGGCTGCTCCGAAAATTGCCATGAAGGCTCGATTGATTTTCATCATAATTGCGGTAACGATTTTGCCGTTTTCTCCGCTTTGCCGCGCCGCTCTTGCGGCCGAACCGGAGGTCATTAATGGGATTGCCGCCGTGGTGAATGATGATGTTATTACATTTTCTCAAGTGCGCGTCCTATCAGCGCCGAAGGAAAGACTGCTCCGCTCGCAATATCAGGGCGAGGAACTCGTTGCCAAAATCAAGGAAGCTCGCGCTGCGGCTCTCAAAGATCTGATCGACCGCCAGCTCATCATCCAGGCATTTAAGAAAGAATCGTATCAAATTCCCGATTTTTTCCTGGACCAACGCGTGCGCCAAATCATCGATGAGAGCTTCGGCGGGGATCGAAACACGTTTATCAAGACGCTGCAGGCACAGAACTACACTCTCGGCGAATTTAAGAAGCTTGAGACGGAAAAGATGGTCGTCCAGGCGATGCGGCAGAAAAACGTAAGTGAGAAGCTGAAGAAAATAGTCATCTCACCGAACAAAATTCAGGATTACTACCAGAAGCATCGCGACGAATTTACAAGTAAGGAGCAAATCAAGCTCCGTCTGATCATGATCCCGGCGCGCACCGCCGATCAGAACTCACAAAAAGCGATGGCGGAGGAAATCTTGAGCAAACTGGTGAAGGGCGCGGAATTTGAGCGGATGGCGCAGATTTATTCCGAAGACAGCACACGGGACCTCGGCGGGGACTGGGGCTGGGTCGATCGCGGTACGCTCGCACCGCCGCTGGAGAAAATCGCGTTCAATTTGCCTGCTGGAAAGATCAGCAACATCATTGAACTGAGTGGCAACTACTACATTCTCAAAGTCGAAGACAAACGCGGTGGCGTGACTCGCTCATTCACTGAGGTGCGCGATGAAATCGAGAAGAAATTGCTACAGCAAGAGGCGCAGGCCGTACAGGAACGGTGGCTCGCTGATCTGCGTCAAAAAGCGTTCATCAAAACCTTTTAGATAAGCCAGGCTAAATTCTGGCAAGTACGTTGTAGCTACGCGCTTCGTTGTCGTGATGGTGAAGCGCCCTGACAGAGCGAGGCGGCTACAGCAGCCCCTGCTTGCTTCCACTGAACAGCTAACGAAACTGCCCGATGCCCCTGCGCGTCGGAATCACTCTTGGCGATCCGGCCGGGATAGGGCCGGAGATCGTACGCGCCGCGATCGATTCCGGAAGATTGCCTCAGGGAGTGGAATACCAATGCATCGGCGAGTTGGCCGGCTCCATTCCAGGCAAACCTACACCGGAGTCAGCGAGCGCGGCATTAGCTGCATTGGAGCAGGCGGCGGAACTTGTTGGGGCGGGCGAGATCAATGCCATCGTCACCGGACCCATTCATAAAGCACGGATGGCGGAAGTCGGATTTGCCTTCCCCGGTCAAACCGAATTTTTCGCGGCACGGGCGGAGATCACAAATTTCGCGATGTTACTTACGGCCGGCAGGATCACGGTTGCGCTGGTCACGACGCACATTCCTTTGCGCGAAGTTCCGCACGCGCTCACCACTCCCGAGATTGTGCGAGTCGGAAAATTATTAACCAACTTTTTATGGTGCCGGGGAAAGCGCCGGCCACGAATTGCGGTCGCGGGATTAAATCCGCATGCAGGCGAATCGGGAAAGCTTGGAAGAGAAGAAATTGAGACGATTAGCCCAGCAATCGAACAATTGCGAGATGCCGAGAAGGAAGGGGAATTCGACGGACCCATATCACCAGACACACTGTTCTTTCACCTTGCGCGAGGCCATTGGGATGCGGCGCTTTGCATGTACCACGATCAAGGATTAATCCCATTGAAACTGCATGGTTTCGATATTGGCGTTAATGTGACCCTGGGACTTCCCTTCCCGCGGACCAGCCCGGACCATGGAACCGCCTTTGAAATCGCCGGAAAAAATATGGCTCGGCCCGATAGCATGATTGCCGCGATCAATCTCGCTGTCGAACTCAACGGCAAATGAATCTCGCACGCTACGGTACCGTTTTTACTCTAGGGCTTCAGAATACCTTCGTCTATCGCTGGAACTATTTTCTGCGCGCTCTTTTTGGTCTGATTCCGCTGGCCGGAACTGTCTTTCTCTGGCGCGCTGTCTTTAACGAGCGCGGCGGCGGTTTCGGAGGATACAACTATGGATCCATGATTTATTACTATCTTCTGGCCATTCTGGCTTCGAACCTGGTCACGCCGACAGAGGATGAATGGCAAATCGCCTCGGATATCCGGGAGGGTCAGATCAATTCTTTCCTAACCAAGCCGCTAAACTATCTCGGCTACCGGACCAGTATCTTTCTCGCCAGCCGACTCGTTTATACGGCGGTTACCATTCTGCCAATCGCGCTCATATTCTTCTATTTTCGTAATTACCTGCAACTGCCAGCGCATTTCGCGACGTACTTACTGGCTGCGGCTTCATTGATTATGGCCGCATTCATCCAGTTCTTTATTACCTATTCACTGGCGATGATGGCGTTTTGGATACTGGAGATTTCAACCATCGTCTTCATCGTCTATTCGTTCGAGTATTTCCTGGGAGGGCAAATGTTTCCCGTCGATATCATGCCCCTTGGTGTGCAGGCGGTCTTGAAATGGTTGCCGTTCTATTACGAACTATTCTGTCCAATCGCCATCTTCCTCGAGCGCTTGCGTGGAGCGGAACTGGCCCAGGCTCTGGTCATTCAAACTGCCTGGTTGTTAATCACTTGGGCCGTCGCGACGCTCATGTGGAGACGCGGGCTCGGTCATTATCAGGCGGTTGGCGGTTAACTCGGGCGATTCGACGGAAGGAGCGCGATCAAAAGCGCCCCGGCGAAAAATAGAATTGCACTATAACTAAAGCCGATTGCGATTCCGAAGGCGGACCAGAGTGCGCCCACAACGATACTGGAAACGAAATCGCCAATCCCATTCACCGTCGCAAGGACGCCGAATGCCATACCGTGATGACTGGTATCGACTAGTTCCGCGCAAAGTGAGTCTTCCAGCGTTTCTTCTGTTGCAATGTAGATGCCGCCGAGGACAAACACGAGCACGAGTATCCAGATGGAGGCGGGCAGGAAGATGATGAATAGCGTCATCACGCCGGCAAGCCCATAGCCGGCTGCGAGGACCTGGTTTTTAGGAAATCGGTCCGCCAGCCAACCGGCGACGAAGGAAAAGCTAGCGTAAAAAACGTTACGCAGGACGTAGAGCAAGACTCCAGCACTTGCAGCGCGAGCGAGGCCAAACGACGGCGTCAGGCGCTGGGTCGCCAATAAAATCAACATCGTGTGCGAAAAATCGCCCGCCCCGAATAATCCCACAGCAGTGAGAAATTTCCTGTAATTGTGAGGCAACAATCGCAATCGTTCGCCGAAGGAAATATGCGGGACGGGAGTCCGTTCTCGCTCGTTAACAAGAAATAGAATAACGGTAGCAGCTAGTAGTCCGGGGACGAGCGTCCAGCCGAAAAGGAGGCGAAAATTATGACCGGTCAGCTGCAAAATAAGCAGTGCGCTCAGTGGACCGATAATGGCTCCAGTCGTGTCCATAGCACGTTCAAGCCCAAATGCGCGGCCGTAGGCTTCCGGAGCGACGGCAGCGGCGAGCAACGCTTTTCGCACCGGTGTGCGGAGTCCGCGGCTGAACCAGCCAGTGGCCCGTGCCAGCAGCACGTGCCAGGCTTTATCGGCAAAGGCGAAAGATGCTGTTGCGACTGCCGTGCCGACATAACCGGCAATAGCGACTGGCTTCCGGCGGGCCAGCTTGTCCGTATAGAAGCCGGACGCCATTTTCGCGAACGAAGAAAGTCCGTCCGACACGCCTTCGATTGTTCCAAGCCATCCCGCCGAAACGCCAAGCGTCGCCAGGAACGCCGGCATCGCCGCGGTCGCGATCTCGTGCGACCAATCACTGAAAAGGGAGGCCAGCCCGATGCCGAGCACAGTCGAATTCAGCCAACGTGCGCCGCGTCGGGACATCGCGTTGAGTTATCGTTCGACTGGTAATCCCTCGGCCTGCCAGGCTTTAAAGCCGCCCGCCATCGACTTCACATTGGTGTAACCCATTCTTTGCAAACTTTCGGCCGCAAGCGCAGAGCGACCCCCACCGCCACAATAGCAAATGATCGGCGTCGACGTATCGGGCGCGAGTTCTTCAATCTCGATTTCCAATGTTCCCCGACTGATCGTTTTCGCATTCGGAACATAGGCGGCCTGGCTCTCGTCAGGATCACGCACGTCAATGATCAGCGCGCCACCTTTTTCCGCTGCCTCCGCTGCCTTGCGTGGTGAAATTTCGCTGGCGTTTTTCTTCGCTGCGTTAACCATTTTCTCAAATCGAGTCGCCATTCGGAATACTTGGCTCGGAAAAGAGCGTCCGCTACGGAATTATTCGTAGCGCAGAGCGTCAATCGGATCCAACCGCGAAGCCGTCCGCGCCGGATAGAAGCCGAAGAAAATTCCAACCGCCGCGCTAACCAGAAATGCAATAACAATCGAACTTGGCGAAATGAGAGAGGGCCAATTTTTCCAAGCCGAGAGAATCTTCGATGCCGCTACCCCAAAGATAATGCCGAGCAACCCGCCAACAGCGCTGAGCGAGACGGCTTCGATCAAAAATTGGGTAAGGATGTCACGCCCATGCGCCCCCACCGCCATGCGAGTGCCGATCTCGCGCGTTCGTTCGGTTACGCTTACTAGCATGATATTCATGATACCGATCCCACCGACTACCAGCGAAACGCCTGCAATAGCGCCGAGTAATCCCGTCATGACTTCAGCGGTGGCCGTTGCCGCCTGCGCGATTTCCTGTTGGTTACGTGCAGTGAAGTCGTCGTCCCGGCCTGGCCGAATGTTGTGGCGCTGACGCAGTAGGGAGATGATTTGTTGCTGCGCCGGTTCGAGATCGCTCGCGTTTGCAACCTGTACATTAACGTTGCGCAAAGTCGTTCCGCCAGCGACGCGTTTCATCGCACTGGTGTAGGGCATGATCACAACATCGTCCTGATCGAGACCCTGTGCGCTCAGGCCTTTTGGCGTAAGGACTCCCGTCACAGTGAACGGCACGTTTTTGATCCGCAGCGTCTGCCCAATCGGATCTTCATTGCCAAAAATTTGTGATGCCGTGGTTT
Source organism: Verrucomicrobiota bacterium (assembly GCA_003217965.1). GTDB lineage: Bacteria > Verrucomicrobiota > Verrucomicrobiia > Chthoniobacterales > UBA10450 > AV69. The sequence continues at coordinate 6,265 of QHNB01000073.1, forward strand.
TGCCGATCACGCAAACCTTGTTGGCACTGCGCACGTCTTGCGGTGTAAAAGGAGAACCGCTGGCCAGCGGCCATTGCCGAATGTCGAAGTAATCGGCCGATTCACCGAGAATGCGAGTAAACCAGTTTTGATTTCCCGCAGCTACCTGGACGTTTGAAGGAACTTCCTCACTCACGGCACTCACGCCCGGTACTTCACGGCGAATGGCTTCGGCATCTTCGATCTTGAGAGTGCCAGCTCCGCCCCAACCCGTTCGAATTCCACTAGAGGTGGTGCTACCGGAAAAAACCAGAATGACATTCTGACCGAGACTGGCGATTTGCGCTTCGACTTGTGCTTTGGCGCCGCTGCCGATGCCGACCATGGCGATAACTGCGCCAACTCCGATAATAATCCCAAGAGCGGTCAGCGCCGATCGGAGTTTGTTCCGGCGCAAAGCGCGAAAAGCAATTTTGAAGGTTGAGCCGAGTCGCATTCTAATTTTCCGCATGGGCAACGTCGTCCACGCTGGCGAGTTTCCCGATTTCGTCCGATGCAATTAACCGCTGCGAAACCGCGCGATCGCTGAGCACCAACCCATCACGCATGACGACATCGCGCCGGGCAAAGGCAGCGATGTCGGGCTCGTGCGTGACCATGATGATGGTGATGTCACGCTCGTTCAGTTCTTGGAAAATTCCCATGATTTCAACGCTGGTCCGGCTATCGAGATTTCCGGTCGGTTCATCCGCGAGCAAAACTTCGGGATCATTGATTAGGGCACGCGCAATCGCGACGCGTTGCTGCTGACCACCCGAAAGCTGACTTGGATGATGGTCTTCTCGGCCTTGGAGACCGACCGAGGCAAGCACCCGATCAGCCCGTTCGCGGAGCTGTTGACCGGTGAGGTGATGTCTTCCGTAGAGCAAAGGCAGCTCAACATTTTCACGCGCCGAAGTCCGCGGCAGGAGATTAAAGTTTTGGAAAACAAAGCCGATTTTACCGTTACGAATATCGGCGAGTTGATCCCGATTCAAATGGGAGACATCACTACGATCAAGCAGGTAGCGTCCACTCGTCGGCCGGTCCAAACAGCCAATGATATTCATCAGCGTTGATTTGCCAGAGCCGCTTGCCCCCATCAGCGCGACGAATTCGCCACGCTGAATTTCGAGCGAAACACCACGTACGGCGTGCACCTCCATTTCGCCGGTGCGGTATGTTTTATGCACGTCGATCAATTGAACAACGGCTGCGTCGTTACCGTTCACGCCCGCTAAAATCGCCGCGGACCGCCAAAAGGATTCCCCTGCTGGGGCGCGTTAGCTGTGGTCGGTCCGCTCAGTTGAGCCGTGACGACGTGCTCACCTTCCTTCAGGCCGCCGATCACTTCGGTCATCACCCCATCGCTAATCCCGGTCTTGATCTGCACCGGCTGCGGTCTGTTCCCTTGCAGGACATAAACGGTCCGACCAATGCGTCGGTCCCGTGCCGTCCCTTCCCTTGGGCGCGCAACACCCCCGCTTCCTGGAGCAGGCGCAGAAGTTTGAACCTGTGGCGCGGCGGCGTCCGGCGGCCGATAGCGCAATGCCGCATTGGAAATCTTCAGGACGTCGTCCTTGTGTGAGATCACGATCGACACATTCGCCGTCATGCCCGGTTTTAATTTCAATTCCGGATTGCTGACCCCAATCACGGTGTCGTAGGTGACCACATTTTGCACCGTGATCGGGGCGTTACGCACTTGAACGACCTGACCATGAAAAGTCTGATTGGGAAAGGCGTCCACCGTAAAGTCCACCTGCTGATTGATGGCGACGACACCAACATCTGCCTCGGCAACGTTGGCGTCGATTTGCATTTTGGTGAGATCGTTCGCGATCGTGAAAATGACTGGCGCTTGCAAGCTGGCGGCCACCGTTTGGCCGACATCGACACTGCGGGAGATGATGGTGCCATCAATCGGCGACACGATGGTACAATGGTCCAGATCGGCTTTGGCCTTGTCGAGCGCACCTTGCTTGATTTTCACATTCGCTTCGGCCTGGTGCAGATTTGCCAGCGCCTGATCGAGGTCGGACTGAGGAGAGTTTTGTTTCGCGACCAATGACTGAGTTCGTGCGGCATTAATTCGCGCAAGTTCCAGGGCCGCCTGCGCGCTGGCCAAATCACCTTCGGCTTGGGTGACCGTCGCCTGAAAGAGGACTGGGTCGATTTGTGCGACCGTCTGACCGGCTTTTACCGGAGAATTAAAGTCAGCGAAAAGTTTCTGAATGTTTCCTGAAACCTGGCTGCCCACCTGGACATTTATCACTGGGTTGAGCGTTCCGGTCGCTGTGACTGCCTGCGTGATCGGACCGCGGGTGACGGTCGCGGTCTGAAAAGAGGCATCACTCGATTTACTGCAGCGCGCCAAGACGAACAGGACGAGGACGAGCGTAATCGCCGCCGCAATAACAACATTGCGGCGGTTCATAGTTTCGTTTCAGCCGAGCCGGCCATAAATATATGACAAGTGAAAGCGGTTCGCCGTTACATCGAAATCTACTCAATCATGCTCCGCAATTCGCTCATCCGCGAGATGAGCTTCAAAGCGAACTTCCTCCTCTGGATGCTGGTCGAAGTCCTCTGGTTTGTCGGACAGATTGTTTTTTTCGGCATCATTTTCGGATCGGTTAATCGCATCGGCGACTGGTCAAAATGGGAGGTTGTCCTGCTCGTCGGCACACATCAGATGATCGCGCAGCTTTTCCAGGCGTTCTTTTTCATGAACATCTCGAATATTCCCGAGCTGGTCCGCACCGGAAAACTCGACTCTTTGCTAGTCCTGCCGATCGACAGCCAGTTTGCCGCGTCGACGAAACAATTTGGCCTCGATAGTGTAGTAAATGCGGCGCTGGGCGGCCTGGTCGTGGTGGTCTCCCTTTCCCGGCTTGGCATCGCGCCTGATCCGCTCCACGTCATGCTTTATTTGGTGGCCATCGGATTTGGCATCGCCATTCATTATTCGATCATGCTCAGCCTCGCTGCCTTCAGCTTTTGGATCGTACGCGCGCAGGGCCTCGTCTATGGCTACTTCAATTTCCTCAATATTGCCCGCTATCCAGACGTTATTTATCCGCGCCTGTTTCGTTTCGTCTTTGGCTGGATCGTGCCGGTGGTAATCGTCGCAAATATTCCGGCTCGGGTGCTGATCAAATCGCTCGGGCAGCCTGCCTGGCTGATGTTTCATTTGATCGTCGCTGCGACCATCGCATTCTGGTCTTCGCGTATTTTCTGGCGCTTTGCTCTGCGGCATTATTCCAGCGCAAGCTCCTAAAAAGCCGCTCTTCCGCAGTGACGAAATCTCTCCTTGCGCCTCTGGGGAATTGTTCTTAATTATGCGCTCCGCTCGCGCCGGACCCCTTGGCGCGAGATTGCTTTTATGCCCAGATCCAACAAAAAAGTTGCGCCGCGCAAGGCCACGAAAAAGCTGAGCGCGCCAAAATCTTCCAAGCCTGCGAAGAAGGCCGGGCCTGCCGCGAAAAAAGCGCAGGCGAAGCCTGCTCCGAAAAGGCGGCGCGAGAAGGCGACTCCGCACCGCGGGGGAAAAACTCAGCCAACAGTTTTGGGAATGAACAACAAGGAACGCCGACTCGATCCCTTTACGCGGGCGCAAAAGGAGAAACTGCTGCAACTTCGCGATGCCATGGTCGATTCCATGGCTGGTGTTGCCCAGGATACGCTCCGTTCGCGGGCAGAAGGCAGCGAGGCTTCCGCCTTTGGCATGCATCAGGCCGATGCCGGATCGGATGCTTACGATCGTGATTTTGCGCTTAGCTTGCTCTCCCAGGAGCAGGACGCACTGTATGAAATCGATCAGGCCCTCAAGCGCATCGAGCTCGGCACTTATGGCATTTGTGAGATGTCGGGCAAACCGATTCCGCATGCTCGGCTTGAGGCAATTCCGTTTGCACGATTTACAGTGGAATGCCAATCCCAACTGGAGAAGCAAAGCAAGCAGTCGCGCGTCCGACAATCGGTTACATCGCTCTTTGGTTTAACTGAAGAAGAAGCACCTGAGACTGAGGAAGAAGAACCCGCTCCCGTCGCCGAGAAGGAATAACAATGGCGCAGGAGATCATTACCCTCGAATGCACGGAGGCCAAGGCGCTTGGCAAGCCGGTGTCACGCTATATGACTACGCGCAACAAGAAGAGCCCGCGCACGCCTAATCGACTGGAGAAGAAAAAATACAATCCCTTCTTGAAACGGCACACTCTCCACCGCGAGACACGCTAATCTGATGCAACCGAAAACCGCAAAACGGCGCTCCGCCTTTCGCCGGGCCAATCGCACGATGCCACGCCGCCGAATCGATATTGCGGCGGAAGCGATCGATTACAAGAATCCCGATCTATTGAAAAAGTTCGTGACCGAGAGCGGAAAGATTCTGCCGCGGCGCGTCACCGGCATGCCGGCGCATATGCACCGCAAGATTACGCGCGAGATTAAACGCAGCCGTTCGGTGCTGCTGATGAAGTAGGCCACGCGCTGACGGCGCGATTCAGCAATTCCGCCACTCGCTCGATTTCGGTGACCGTGTTGTAAAAGTGCGGGCTCACTCGCAACCAACTTGACCCGGCGCGGTCAAACCTGAGTGAAACGACGACGTCGTTTTGGCCCAAGAGTTCGAAGAGTTTCCCGGTCACCACTTTTGGATGACGGAAGGTCAAAATTCCCGAGCGATTGTCTCCGGCCCTCGGGCTAAGGAACTCAAAACCCATCGGGGCGATATGTTCATTCAGTGCCCGTGTGAGAGAAAGAATCTTTGTCGAAATTTGAGGCAAACTCGTTTCCAACAGGAGTTCAACAGCGGCCCGCAAGCCGGCAATGGCGGAATGGTTGTAAGCGCCGGGCTCGAATTTCTGCCCGTCCGCGGCATAAGTGATTTCGCGTTGGGCGATGAAATTGGGCGATTGCACATTCCAGCCGCCAATGATGGGTGGATCTAACAAGTCGCGCCGGCTTTTCTTAACGAACAAAATTCCAGCACCGGACGGACCGAGCATCCACTTCTGCGCGCCCGCGGCGAGAAAATCGACGTGATCGAGCGCCACGGGAAAGGCGCCGAGCGTTTGAATGGCGTCGACACAAAACAGGGCTCCGCGCTCCCTGCACAGTGCGCCGATGCCTTGAACATCAATTCGATAGCCGCTGCAGAAGTTCGCCGTTGCCAGGGCCACCAGCTTCGTTCGATTTGTCAACGCTCGGCTAACCAGTTCTGGAGTAATTTCGCCGAGATGCGCTGGTTCCAGCAGGACAATTTTCACCCCTTGCCGCTTGAGGGCGAGCCATGGATAAACGTTCGCCGGATACTCTTCCAAGTAACAGACAATTTCGTCACCGGCTCTCCATTCCAGGCCCTTCGCAATTATCCCCAAGCCACTCGAAGTCGGACCGGTAAGGGAGATTTCCTCCCG
>QHNB01000112.1 GCA_003217965.1 Verrucomicrobiota bacterium
CGATGCGGTCGAACGGCCCCGGTATTTAACTAATCTCGCGTTGGTCTATGCGCTGACGGGTGAAACAGAAAAGGCCGTTACCCTCGTGGAACAGCTGCTCACTACGCCCGCCGCGGAAAGCATGGGGGTGGCGCCAATCACACTTACGCAGTTGAGAGGCTGGAGGTGGGATAGCCTGCGAAGCAATCCGCGTTTCCAGAAAATCCTCGCGAGCCCGGAGCCAAAGACGGTGTATTAACAGAGCGGTAGCGCGCGTTTGAGCTTTCTTGTGAATTCGCTCGTCATTACGCTGCGAGGGTGACTAGCGAGGGTTCTGGCGACGTCGCCTACGCGACGGTGCGTGAATTTTCCAGCGGGCAAAAAGTCTTTGGCCGCTACACGCTAGTCAAGATTCTGGGGCGAGGCGGGATGGGCATTGTGTGGCTGGCGCGCGATGAAGAGTTGGAACGTGATGTCGCGCTCAAATTTCTTCCGGACGTAATCGTGCATGATCGGGCCCTGTTAAACGAACTGAAGCGGGAAACACGTCGCAGTCTGGAACTGACGCACAAGAACATCGTGCGGATCCACGATTTCGTGTTCAACGAAACCTCAGGATGCATCTCAATGGAGTACGTCGATGGCGAGACGCTTTCGAATTTGCGCGCGGAAAAAGAACAAAAAGTTTTTGAACCTAACGAGTTGAGTGGCTGGACCAGCCAGCTTTGTGATGCACTCGATTACGCCCACAATCAGGCCCGAATTATTCACCGCGATTTGAAGCCGGCGAACCTGATGGTGAGCAAAAAGGGAGATTTGAAAATCTCTGACTTCGGGATCGCACGAAATCTGGGTGATACGGTCAGCCGGTTGACAAGGGAACAAGCCCGCAGCGGCACGCTTGTTTACATGAGCCCGCAGCAGTTGGACGGCGAACGCGGTACCCATTTAGACGACGTCTACTCGTTAGGCGCAACCTTGTACGAACTTCTCACCAGCAAACCACCGTTTTATTCCGGCAATCTTGACCGGCAGATCCACGAGCGAGTTGCGCCGTCGATGACCGAACGACGGAAGGATTTGAATATCGAGCCGGCGTTGGTTCCGCCGATTTGGGAGGAAACGGTCGCAGCGTGTCTGGCGAAAGATCCGGGGCGACGCCCGCAATCGACCGCGGAGGTCGCTCAGCGGCTGCACCTCGATGCGCCTCGGAGAGGCTGGGCGGGTCCGATTACAATCGCGCGGACAAAGAAACAAGCTCTGACTGTCATTGCGATCGCGGCGCTTTTTGCCATCGGACTTGTCGGATTGTACTTCGGAGTATGGAAGCGGCATGGCAAAGCGGTTAGAGCGCCCGCGGCTCAGACCGCGCCGCAAACCGCCGCGATTCCCGAAAAAAGCATCGCCGTTCTACCCTTTGAGAATCTGAGCGCGGAGAAAGATGATGCATCCTTCGCCGATGGCATTCAGGACGATGTCTTGACGAGTTTGGGCAAGATTAAAGAACTTAAAGTGACCGAGCGGCCGTCGGTCATGGTTTATCGCGGAGCGGCTGTTGCTGGGAAGCTACGTGAGATCGGCCAGACGCTTCGCGTCTCGCACGTGCGCCAAGGAAGTGTGCGCCGCGCGGCCAACCGCGTGGTCATCAACGTGGCCCTGCTCGACACGCGCGACGACCGGCAGGTGTGGTCTGAACGTTATGAGCGCACCTTGGCCGACGCGATTTCCTTGCAAGGCGAACTGGCGGTCGAGATCGCCCGCGAAATGCGTGCCACGCTTACGCCGTCGGAAAAGGCGACTGTCGCAACAAAGCCAACGAAAAATTCCGAGGCCTATGTGCTTTATCTGAAAGCTCTCGAACGCGATCGCACCGCTAGCACGAAGGAAGATGGGATCGCCGCGGATCAACTCTATGCGCAAGCGATCGCGCTTGATCCCACCTTTGCTCTGGCCGCTGCGCGAGCCTCCATCCAGAACAGCAGAATGTACGCGACTGGCCGCGATCCGGTACGCGGAGTGAGAGCGCACGCCCAAGCCGAAGAAGCGCTGCGCTTATCGCCTGCTTTGGGCGAAGCCCATCTGGCCCTGGCCCTCTGCTTCTATCGGATCGATAAAAATTACGAAGCAGCATTGCAGGAACTTTCGAAGGCGGCGGCGACCTCGCCTAACGATCCAGAAATCCTCGATTTCACCGGCGGGATTTATCTCCGACAGGGTCGTTGGCGCGAAGCGCTCGCGAACTTTCTCCGGGCGGAGGAGCTTGACCCTAACAACCCGTATGCTGACAAGCAGGATCGGGATATCGCCGGAACTTATGTGGCCCTGCGCGACTGGCCGGCTGCGGCCGCGGCTTTACAGCGTTTGCGCCAGATTGCTCCCGAAAACGAGCCTGACAACGTCGATGCCCAAGTCGGTCTTGCCTATGTCGAATTTTTTCGAACCGGTAATCTCGCTGCCGGCAAAGAAATCCTTCACAAAATACCAGGGGGTCTCGATCCCAATGCCGGCGTCACTATGGCGAGATGGGATTTCAGTATGCTGGAGCGGGACTTCGCCGCGGCCGAGAAAATTCTGGCTGAATATCCATCTGAAGAATTTCCCCCTCCGATGCGGACTCCCAAAAGTTATTTTCAGGGCTTGACGGCGTTGGCACGCGGAGACGCGGCGCTGGCGCAAACCCTGTTCGAGAAGGCGAGACCGAGCTACGAACTCGGGCTGCAGAATCATCCCGACGATGCCAGGTTCCTGGCTCGTATCGCAACGCTTTACGCCTACCTGGGCCGGAAAGAGGACGCGATTCGCGCGGCCCGTCGAGCGGTGGAACTCGTGCCAGAGAGTAAAGACGCAGCCGAGGCGCCGGGTTATGCGATTAATCTGGCTCTGGTTTACGCGGGCACGGGTGAGACCGATCAGGCGATCGCGCTCATCGAACAGCTCCTTGCGAAACCGGGCGGACTTACGCTCGCGGAGCTGCGTCGGCGCTGGGAGTGGGACCCGCTTCGGACCAATCCACGTTTCCAGAAAATTCTCGCGGGGCCGGAGCCGAAGACGGTTTATTAAGGGATCGGCGAGAACGGCGGCAGCATCGCTGCGCCGTGATTCGCGTTTCAAGAAAATTGTCGCCTCGCTCGCGCTGAAGATCGGAAAAGAGTAAGGATCTTCCATGCCTGCTGAACAACCCGGAGCTCGTCTCGAGATCGGCCACGTGTTGTTCCTCGACATCGTCGGTTACTCCACACTGCTCATTACTGAGCAGAGCGAACTACTCCGGAAGCTGACTGCGATTGTACTCGGAACGGAACAATTCCGAATTGCCGAAACGGAAGGTAAGCTCATTCGTTTGCCGACTGGCGACGGCATGGCCCTGGTTTTTCGGACCAGCCCGGAAGCGCCTGCACAATGCGCCCTGGAATTGAGCAAACGGTTGAAGTCTCATCCGGAATTGCGCGTCCGCATGGGCCTTCACAGCGGCCCCGTCAATGAGGTGACTGATGTGAACGAGCGAATCAACATCACCGGCGCCGGCATCAACATCGCCCAGCGGGTGATGGACTGCGGCGATGCGGGTCACGTTCTTCTTTCCAAACATGT
>QHNB01000113.1 GCA_003217965.1 Verrucomicrobiota bacterium
AAAGAATCTCTGTTTCCGATTTCGTCAGACGATTTTCTCTACTGGTGGAACGCGCAGAAAGGCGAAATAGTGATCATAGCGTCAAACATCTTTATTGAATTTTCTTCAAACTTTTTTAGCTAACGGCTTAAATCGCGAAACGCGCGTCGCGAATGCTCTGTTCACGCAAGAGTGTTTTTGAACCGAAACGGGGCGCCCCGCTATTCTTGCGGAGATGGATGCGGCTACGCTGGTACTAGAGACAAATTTGCCGCCGCCCGTTTGCGCGCTGTGGCGTGCAAAATCCGTTTGCGCAATCGAGGTGATTTTGGAGTCGCCTCTACGTACTCGTCCGAATCGATGTATTCAATTGCCCGCTGGAGGGTCATGTGCAGCGGCGCTTTCGTCAGAAGCGTGAAGCTGCGCGGGTCGTATCGCTAGTTCTGCTGCGCCAGCACGACTTGAGGCAAGGGACAGGGAGGCAGCTGGTTCGGAAAGCACGCGAAGTTGTTTGGGTCGGTCGATGTGGTCAGCGTGTCGTCCGTGTAGATGATCCCCGCTTTGCCGTTCGAGGGATTGATCGCCACTTCGAACAGATCGAGCAGGTTCCGCGTGCCTGCCGGGCACCCAGTTCCAAGCGTACAGATCACCCCGACGTGATTGGACGAATTGCTGACCTTGCTTTGCACGAAATTAGCGCCGTCGTCGGTGGTCTGGGCCATATAGGTATCCCACACCGCAGTCGGGTCGTCTTTGCTCGCGGCCAGAGTCCCGTAATAGACCACGTCAACCGTGCCGTTGTAGGCCGCCACCCAGGGGAAGAGCGCAGTCGTGGCTGGCGTGATATTCACCGCGACCGCGGGCGTCCAGTGCGATCCCTGGTCGCTGGAGGACGAGAAGAAAACGGTGTGGGCGTCCGACCAGGAGGCATAGAGCTTGCCATTGGTAGGATCGACCGCCAGCGCCGGGAAGAAGTTGCTAAAATCGGTGAACAACGGCGCGTGAAAGACCAGGTTAGCTGTCCATGTCGTGCCGCGATCGGTGCTGCGCGAGACGATGATGTTGTTGAAGGTCGCGGTAGTCCCTTTCTGGATGCTGGCCTCGCCCGCGGCGTAGATGTCGTAAACGTTATGGGTGAACGGGTCGGCCACGATCGGTCCCTGGGTGTTGTTGAATGTCGCGTTGCCGGTGACGCGGCCTTGTCCTGGGATGGGTGAGTGCACACGAGTCCAAGTAAAACCATCATCGTCGGAGCGCTGCACGTGTATGAGCGAACTGTTGCCCGAGTCGTGGTAGGAGATGTAAACCGTGCGGTCGTCGGAAGTGATCCACTGGCGGTCGGCACCCGCGGTGTCAATGATCTGCGAGGTGCAATCGCCGGGCACGGCCAACATGGTGGAAGTCCCGTTGCTGCAGGTGATGGCGGAGACGCCCACGGTGAACGACCTGACCGTGGGCGGCGTCAGGAAGATCAAAGTGGTGGCGTGCAGGGTTCCGGTCGAGCCCAAGTCAACATCGGCATCGCCGCCGCCGAAGACCAGCCGCCGCCCGGGAAGCTGGAGCGCCGAGTCCACGACGCCGCGAAAGGTTGGCGTCGAGCCGAAGGGGCCCGACCACAGGTTGGTCCCGAACGTCAGCCACGACAGCGCCGTCATGGCCATGGTGCCGTTCGGATGGATGGAAATCGCAGGTTCACTGTCGCCATCGGCGAGCAGCAACGGGGTATTGGAAAAGGTAACCGCACCATTCACTGTTCCGCCGAGCGGATCAGCGCTCACAAACGTCGTGGGCGGGCGCACTCGTCTTCGGTGCGAGGCAAATGATTCTCCTCTCGCACTTGCGGTGCGTGGAAGTTTTAGGAACGCGCTCGACGGGCTGCCAACGGTGACGAGCTTGTCGCCAGCCGCGACAAATGCCATTGCGGCGGCACCGGAGAGAAGCGCAGTCGCCGTTGTGGCGCTGATAAAGGCGAAGAAGCGAGTATTACGAGAAGGGCGAGGATTTTTCATATTTTCTGGGGGCTGCAGGCGCCAATATGCAGTTTAAAAATTACGCAAGGAGTTACGCAAGTGGCGGTAATCTAACGTTGTAAAGAGGGTGAAGAAAGATCCGAAATTTCTTTTTTCTCCTTCCAAAAAAATTTCTCGGACACGACTCGAGCGAGAAATTTTCATAGTTTCTACAGAAGCTGAGCTGTTAAGTCTGGTTTTCCTGAATCACGGTCCGTCTTTGACGGAGTCCTGCAGAATGCCGAAATCGCAACTCACGCGTCAAGCATGTTTTTCTGTGCTTTTTGATTTTTTTCGCGCCGATCTCGGCCGTCTACCGGCCCACATTAGTCGCTCTCCGCAAAGCTCTTGCGGCTCGAAAAACGGCTTTCCGAACGCTCTCTTAGACTGCGATTGCAGTCTTTGTCTCTGGTGCCGAAAATAAATTAGCGCTGGCACGTTTTCGCGCCGTCGCATCCAAAATCCGTTTGCGCAATCGAAGTGATCTCGGAGTCGCTTCCACGTATTCGTCCGAATCGATGTACTCGATCGCGTGTTCGAGCGACATCTTAAGCGGCGCCTCAAGTTGAATGCCTTTGCCTTCCCCCTGGCTTCGCATGTTGGTCAGATGCTTGGCCTTGCAGGGATTAACTGGCAGATCTTCGGGCCGCGCGTTCTCACCCACGATCATGCCTGTGTAAACTTCCTCCTGCGGTCCAATGAATAATCTCCCGCGTCCCTGAATATTATTTAGCGCATAAGCCGTACTTGTTCCTGTTTCCATGGAAATCATAACACCACGATTGCGTCCTTCGATCTCGCCTTTAAACGGTGCGTACTCACGAAACAGATGACTCATCAATCCCTCTCCGCGGGTCAGATTTACCAGATCAGTTTCGAATCCAATCAATCCGCGCGTCGGAATGACCGCTTCAAGTGACACTCGGTTGGCATGATGATCCATGCCGACGACTTCGCCTTTACGTCCAGCGAGCGATTGCATGACATCGCCGACATTATCATTTGGGACCTCGACATACAGATTCTCGATTGGCTCCAGCAATTCGCCGTTAGCATCGCGATGGAAGATCACTTCCGGCCTTGAGACCATCACTTCATAACCTTCGCGCCGCATTTGTTCGACCAGGATTGCGATCTGCATTTCGCCGCGCGCATTTATCTCGAACGCTCCGGCCGTCTCGGTATCGCTCACGTCCAGTGAAACGTTGGTGCGCGTTTCACGCACGAGTCTCTCTTTAATATGCCGAGCGGTTACGAATTTTCCTTCGCGCCCGGCGAACGGGGAATCGTTCACCAAGATCCGCATCCGGATAGTGGGCGGATCGATATCGACGAATTGCAACGGCGTTCGTTCCTCGGAATCGGTCAGCGTCTCGCCAATGAAAATTTCTTCGAATCCGGCGAGTCCAACAATGTCTCCCGCGCTGGCGTGTTCGATCTCAACCTGCTCGAGACCGCTGTAGGTGAATAGCGCGGTAACGTTTGCCCGCTCCGGTTTGCCGTCACGATGCAAGCAGACGATCGAATCACCCACGCGCACGCGGCCGCTGACGATCCGGCCGAGCGCAATCCGGCCCAAGTAATCGCTGTAGTCTAGATTCGAGACCAGCATTTGAAGAAACGGCTCGCTTGAGATCTGCGGCGGCGGCACATATTGCACAATCGCCTCGAATAACGGCGTCATGTTCTCGCTTTTGTCCTGTCCGCCACGGGACGGATCCGCTGCGGCGGACAGTTCGCGCATGGCAACTCCATTCTTGGCGCTGGCGTAGATGATCGGAAAATCCAGTTGCTCATCCGTAGCTTTGAGTTCGATGAAGAGATCGAAGACC
>QHNB01000114.1 GCA_003217965.1 Verrucomicrobiota bacterium
TTCCCCGCCTTCATCACCAGCCTCGGGTCCGAGATCGATGATCCAATCGGCTGATTTCATCACTTCCAGATTGTGCTCGATAACGACAAGCGAATGCCCTGCGTCGACCAGACGCTGGAAAAGTTGGAGCAGAACCGCAACGTCGTCGAAATGGAGGCCCGTTGTCGGCTCATCGAAAATGAACAGATTGCCGCCAACGGCAGAATCGGAGACCGGCGCGATTTCGCCGCCATTGCCGGGCCGCGCTGCGCGCCTCTCTACCAGATGACTGACAAGCTTCAGGCGCTGGGATTCGCCACCGCTTAGCGTATTCAGCGGTTGACCCAATCGCAGATAACCGAGTCCGACTTCCTCCAAAATTTCGAGCGGATCCGAGAGCGATTTCTTTTCTCCAATCTGCGCGAACCACGCCGCCGCTTCTGTCACGGTAAGGTCGAGAACATCGTGAATCGATTTGCCCTGCAGTTTAATTTTGAGCACATGTGGCTGGAAACGGCGTCCCTCGCACTCTGCGCAGCGGACATAGAGATCGCTTAAAAATTGCATCTCGATTTTTTCAAAGCCGGTGCCGCAGCATCGTTCACAGCGACCGCTCCCAGAATTAAAAGAGAACGCGCCAGCAGTGAGACCCTGCGACATCGCCTCTGGTAAGGAGGCAAACAGCTCGCGGATGCGATCGTAAAGCCCCAGATAGATGATCGGCGTCGAACGCGGCGTGCGCGCCAGCGGGGACTGATCGACCATGACGAGCTCAGCAAAGCGATGCCCACCAGTGACCGATTTGCAGGCGCCTGGGTCCTGCTCGCTCGGCTGTCCCTTGGTCCGTAACAGATTTCGATAAAGCACGTCACGGATCAGCGTCGATTTTCCAGAGCCGGAGACGCCGGTCACACAGGTGAAGACGTGGAGCGGAATTTCGACGTCGATGTTTTTGAGATTGTTCTGATGTGCGCCGCTGATCCTGATTGTGTGAGAAAACTCTCGGCGCGATTTGGGCAGTGGAATCGATTTGCGGGCGCTGAGGTAATCGCGCGTGAGTGATTTGGCAGATTGGACTTGCTCGCCGTCGTTCGTGGCATCTCCGTCGCGAAGTCGCTCTATCGTCCGGCAAGATTTTGGCCGGGACCGGCTGGAAGCCCGTGCTCCCAAGAATTTCGGGAGCGGCCCAGAGAAAACTAGCTCTCCACCGCGTTCACCACGACCGGGCCCGAGATCGATGATGTTGTCCGACGCACGAATGATTTGTTCTTCGTGCTCGACCACGAGTAGCGTGTTGCCTTTGTCACGCAAATTGTGCATGACGCGGACGAGCCGGCCAATATCGCGGGGATGCAAGCCGACGCTTGGCTCATCCATGACAAACAACGTGTTGACCAATGATGCGCCTAAACAGGTGGTGAGGTTCACACGCTGCCCTTCACCACCACTGAGGGTGCGAGTGGAGCGATCAAGCGTGAGATAACCAAGGCCGACTTGGCAGAGGTAATCCAGGCGGGCGCAGATTTCGTTGCGCAACATCCTGGCAGTCGAATCATTCGCTGGAACAGCAACGCTTCGAAGAATATCGCACGCGTCGGAAACGGAACGCGCAGCGAACGCCGGAAGAGTTAACTGTAGCGGCGATCTCCGATCGCCGTTTTCATTGCTCGCAACGTCAGGGACCGCCGCGACGAGGCGATAGTTCAGAGCGTCGGGTTGATAACGACCGCCATGGCAACTCGGACATGTCGTGTATGCACGGTAACGGCTCAGAAGCACGCGAACGTGCATTTTGTAGGTGTTGCTTTCGAGCCATCGGAAAAAGCCGCGTACCCCGTACCAGCGATCGTTTTCGTAATCGTCGTCGGTGTACTCGCCGGCGCGCCGCTCGCCGTTGATGACGAACTCCTGATCGCGCCTCGGTAGATCTTCGAAAGGTGTGTGGATATCGATCTCCTCGCGGGCGCAAGCACGAAGCAAATCTTTCTGCGATTCGCCGAACTCTTGTCCGCGGAAAACACGGACGACCCCTTGCTCGATGGAAAGGGAACGATCGGGAATCGCTTTGTTCAGATCAATCGCGATCGTGCGGCCGAAACCGCGGCACTCCGGACATGCGCCGAGTGGATTATTAAAACTAAAGAGCCCCGGAGTCGGCGGCCGAATATCGAGGTCGCAGTGCGGGCAATGCCAGCCAGTGGAGAACGGAATCTCGGAATTTGTAGTGGCGGCCGTGTCGGCCACAGATTTTGAAATCGCAGGCGACATGTTTGCCAGTCGGACGGAGTCGTCCTGTGGCGAGCCTGGCCCTGCAGTCCTCGGAATGACATTGATTTTTCCTCTGCCGAAACGCAGCGCCGTTTCGATAGCTTCGATTAGTCGAGCGCGATTTTGTTCGTTTATTGTGATTCGGTCCTGAACCACTTGAACTCGAGCGCCGAGTCGCTCGATGTTCTGCTTGCGGTCCACTCGAACGATTTCACCGTTCAGCCAGATACGGAGATAGCCTTGCTGCTGGAGAAAATCGAAAAAATCACCCGGTTTGGTCTTTGGCGGAACGGAAACCCAGAAAGTGATGAGAACAGTCTTGTCACCCGCAGGCTCTAGGTAGGGGCGATTGACCTCAATCGCCCGCGGGCGGTTCGGTGAACCGCCCCTACCTGCCAAACCACCGGAAAGCCGCGCGATGATTTGATCTGCGATTGATTTTGCTGTTTCCGGTCGAACTCCGCGGCCGCAACTCGGGCAGAAGGCATGCGCGATCCGTGGCCAGAGCAATTTCAAATAATCGTTGATCTCGGTCATGGTCCCGACGGTCGAGCGCGATGATTTCACCGGGTTCGATTGCTCGATTGCAATGGCCGGTGGGATGCCACGGATGTCGGCGACGCGCGGTTTGTCCATGCGGTCTAGGAATTGGCGCGCTTGCCGAGCGCCAGATCGAGATCGATGCCTTTAAGATTGTTCTGGCACGCCCCGCGAATCTCGACACAACCGCGTTCCCCAGCCCGTGCGACGGGTGTCTTTTCTACAGCCTTCGAACCCACCGGAAAGTATCCGAGCGCGGCGCACGGTTGGCAAATTTCCTCCACAAAACTTGCATCGTCCCGAACGAAGAAAGGGATCTCACACAAGGCCGGCGTGATAATCCCTCGCCCCGAAAAAGCATTCGGGGCTCGGGATGACCCGAGGCAACGCTACGAGAGCCGTTCGGCCAGTTTTTTGCGCTGGTTCTGCAATTCGTCGGGTACTACGCCGCCCAGGGAATCGAAGAACTTCCCGTGACCGGCCAGCTCGTCGCGCCACTCATCCGGGTTTACTGAAAGCAAGGTCTCCATCTGTTTAGCGGAAACCCCAGGGAGTTCGTTCAGGTCCAAATCTCGCGCGCGCGGGACGTGGCCGATGGCGGACTCGGAGGCACCAGCACCTTTCTCACAACGATCGATGATCCACTTTAACACCCGCATGTTTTCGCCGAAACCGGGCCAAAGAAATTGTCCCTCAGGGGACTTCCGGAACCAATTCACATGAAAGATCAATGGTGGATTTGTGAGACGGTTTCCCATTTCCAACCAGTGCCGAAAATAATCGCCGATGTTGTAACCGCAGAATGGAAGCATCGCCATCGGATCACGCCGAACTCGTCCGACTGCGCCCGTAGCGGCGGCGGTGGTCTCCGACGCCATGGTGGCGCCAATGTAGACGCCGTGCTCCCAATCGAACGCCTGGAAGACGAGCGGCATGGTGTCGCTGCGCCGGCCGCCGAAAATGATCGCACTGATCGGAACGCCAGCTCCGTCCTCCACATGTGGGTCCAGGACTGGATTATTGCGCATCGGCGTGGCGAAACGGCTGTTTGGATGGGCCGCTTTTTCTTTCGATGCCGGCGTCCAGTCATTCCCCTGCCAATCGATCGCATGCGCGGGGGGCGCTCCGTCTTTTCCCTCCCACCAGGCATCGCCATCATCAGTGAGCGCGACGTTGGTGTAAATCGTGTCATGCTCAATCGAGCGCATCGCATTCGGGTTTGATTTATAACTCGTGCCGGGCACGACCCCAAAATAACCGTTCTCCGGATTCACTGCCCATAAACGGCCATCGCGGATCTGCATCCAGGCGATGTCGTCACCAACGGTTGTCACTTTCCAGCCGGCGAAATGGCTCGGAGGAATGAGCATGGCGAAGTTGGTTTTGCCGCAGGCGCTCGGAAAGGCGGCTGCGACATAATGTTTCTTACCCTGTGGCGATTCGATGCCAAGAATCAGCATGTGTTCGGCCATCCACCCCTGTTTGCGGGCGAGATAAGAGCCAATGCGAAGCGCGAGACATTTTTTGCTCAGCAGCACGTTGCCACCGTAACCGGAGCCAACGGAAATGATGGCATTGTCCTGAGGGAAATGTGCAATGAATCTTCGTTCCGGGCTGACATCGAGGAGCGAATGCACGCCCCGATTCCATTCCGCCCGGGTGCTCTCGCCGAGCCTTTCCAACGCGACCTTACCCATGCGCGTCATGATGCGCATGCTGAGAACGACGTAGATCGAGTCGGTTAATTCGAAACCAACCTTGGTCAGGGGCGAATCGGCCGGCCCCATGATATAAGGCACCACAAACATGGTGCGGCCGTGCATCCCCCCTTTGAGTAAGCGATGCAACTTCTGATACATCTCGGCCGGCTCCGTCCAGTTGTTCGTCGGCCCCGCTTCTTCTTTTGTCGGCGTGCAAATGAAAGTGAACTGCTCGACTCGCGCGACATCATTCGCATTGGACCGATGCAAGTACGAACGCGGAAGTTTTCGTTCGTTCAGCTTGATCAGGACGTTGAGCTGGCCCGCTTCCCCAAGAAGAAAATCGTTTTCCTGTTCGGAACCGTCACACCAAAAAATGTTTTCCGGCTGAGTCAACTGCGCCACTGATTGCACCCAATCGAGCACGGCCTTGTTGCTGGGTCGTCGATCACCGATCCCGGGCGGTGGGGCAATGGCGGGCGCAAGTTTTTCCATGGACGAGGCTTGGGAAATGTTCGTCGCTTCGCTGGCTTCTCCAAGAATTTTTTCGAAGACGAGCGCCGACGAATTCTTGCATCCGGCGAATCGTGGCCGTTTATTGCCCCATGTTCGGGGTGACCACGTCAGACGACTACAAGCCGGTCACCTGGATGGGGCGTTTTCCAGTCGACGTGACAACCATCCTTGTCGGTCTGCACGTCCTGATGGCGATCTTCACCGCGTTACTTGTTGCTTCGAGCGCTGGAGCAGTGCTGGATTATCTGCACTTCGATAGCGCGCGCGTATTAGGCACCGGGCAGGTCTGGCGGCTGGGAACCTACGCATTTGTCCATTCCCCGTCGATGCTGCTTTGGTTCGCGATCGAGATGTACATGCTTTTTGTCTTCGGCCGAGAGGTCGAAAAATTTATCGGGCAACGGCCCTACATCATGCTCTATCTGGTGCTGTTGTTTGCTCCTTCTATGATGCTGACGCTCTGGGGCCTTTCGCAGCGGACTGGACTGGCCGGGTCGCCCGCGCTGCATTTTGGCATTTTTGTCGCTTTCGCCACAATTTATCCGTCAGCGGAATTGCTGCTTCGAATCACGGCAAAATGGATGGCGCTGATTCTGGCTGCGATTTATACGCTGCAATTGCTCGCTTTCCATGCCTGGAGCGACCTGGCCGTGGTCTGGATCAGCATCGCTACCGCGTTCTTTTTCATTCGCCTGCGAGGTGTTGGACCCGAATTGGTCTGGTGGGAAAATGTGAAAGGTCGCCTGCAGTCCAAGCCCAAATTGAAGATTGTCCCAAAAGAGCCAGGCGCGCGGCGGGAAGAAGGTGACGTCTACGAATCAATCGATCCAATTCTGGACAAGATTGCGCAGTCCGGCATCGGCAGTCTCACGCCGACTGAACGCCGGATGCTCGACCGGGCACGCAATCGTCTTTTGAAAGAATCAAAGTGAAGGCGCGTCGAGCAACGTCGCAATAAATTCTGCCGCGGTCGCTGCATTCAGGAGGCAATTGCGGTGGTCCTCGTCTTTTGTGATCCGGGCCAGTGTGCCGACGACGATTAGATAGTCGTTCACCAGTTGTTGCGGCACCGCGATCAGAAAAATCAGGTGCGCTCGGTTCCCGTCCGCATTCCATGGAATCCCAGCGCGACTGCGGCCAATGGCCAACGCGATTCGATCGACCAGATCCGTTCGGCTGGCTCACGGTCTCGTTGAGGGCGAAGAGATCAACCATCTCACGCAGTGCGTTTGTCTTTTGCCGCGGCTTCAATTGTAGCGCGATCTGTCTTTCATTTAGAATATCGGCAAGCGCAATGGCCATCGAGATTTATTGGCTATTTGAGGCGGAGCAGTTATCCAATTAACCCAAGAACCGTGGCAACAGAAAAGAGCGCGCCGGGGGCGACCGACGAAACAACGATCTCGCTGCAACGCAGTATCTACGATCCCGGTTACGTCAATGCCATGTCGCATTTTTATCGCGGCGAGCTCGGGCGGATCATGGTCTGGCGGCAGCGACTCGACATCACCACCAATTGGGCCATCACCAGCAGCACCGCCATCATCACCATCGCCTTCTCCAATCGCGATGTTCCGCACATCATTTTCTTTTTCAATCTAGCCATTGTCTGGGTCATGCTCTGGATCGAGTCGCGGCGATATCGTTTCTATGATGCATTCCGGGCACGCGTCCGTATGCTTGAAGCGCATTTTCTCGTCCCGATGGTCATGGAAAATCGCCAGATGCTGCAGGGCGAATGGAAGAAGCTGGTCTGCGAAGACTTGATTTTGCCTTCTTTCAAAATCAGCAAACTGGAAGCAGTAGGACGGCGATTGAAACGGAACTACGTTTTCATCTTCGTTCTTATCATGGTTGCCTGGATTACCAAAATTTTCCTGCACGCCGATCACGCCATGGATAATCTCCCTGGCTTCTATCACGCCTTGCGCGTCGGTCACATCCCGTCGTGGTTGGTCGCCTTCGTTTTTATCGCCACCTTCGCCAGTGTCATCGGCATTACGATTTACGTCGGCCAAAAAACCTCCGGCGAAATTTCTGAATTCGGCGCTCATCGCTCTCTCTGGCGGATTTAATGAACGAATTTGAGAAATTGTGCGCCATCGTAGCGCGATTACGCGGAGCTGATGGCTGCCCTTGGGATCGCGAACAAACTAACGCCTCGCTCGTCCCGCCGTTACTGGAGGAAGCTTACGAAATCGCAGGCGCAGTCTACGCCCAAGATGACGGCAATCTGCGTGAGGAACTCGGTGATTTGCTCTTACTTGTCGCGATGCATGCCCAGATCGCGTCCGAAGGGAACCGCTTTAGCATTGAGGATGTTGCCCGCGAGATCACGGAGAAGTTGATCCGACGTCATCCCCATGTTTTCGGCGAAAGCACAGCGCGGGGCAGCGAAGCCGTAATTAAGCAATGGGAGGCGATCAAACAGGAGGAAAAGAAGGGGAATTATTTCGCAAGCTTACCGGCAGCACTGCCGGCACTGATGCGGGCGGAGAAAGCTCAGAAAAAAGCCGCCCGGGTGAATTTT
>QHNB01000115.1 GCA_003217965.1 Verrucomicrobiota bacterium
GCTGCAAATCTCATTCGATAATCACGACACCGGCACGCTGAGTCTCTTAATTGATCCGTTGTTGCGCGGCTTGCGCGATGATCCTCGCTACAAGAACTTCCTCGCAAAACTCGGTCTGCCCGCAACGTCATGAACGAAAATCGTTCGTTCTCTTCGCCGAGCTGAAATGGCGCAATGTTTACAAAGTCGCGGTCGTCTAGCTAGATGCAGTTAATCCGGGTCGCGAGTGAAGCCTTGCCCCTAACCCTTTGGACTGTACTTGTCGATCAAAGCTTGGAAGCGTGGATCATTGCGCAACGGGTCCCACATCGGCTCAAGCTTGAGGATCGTGACCGTGAGGCCGTTTGGGACCTGAAGCAGATGATCGAGCAAGCGAAATGCTTCGTCGAATTCCCCAGTCCAGGCATAAATCTGGGCGAGCGCCGCGGTGGCTTGTGGCCCATCAAAAGCATCTTGCGATTCCGGCAATAATTCGACGGCGCGCTTGCCTTCGTTGATCGCTTCTTCTTTTTGACCCAAAGCAGCCAGCACAAGACCCAACTGCCCGTGTCGAGCGGAATCTTGAGGCGCCTCGCGCACGAGTTTCTCTGCAACAACGCGTGCCTGCTCGAACGCAGTTCGCGCCTTCTCCTTGTCGCCCTGATACCGGTAAACCATCCCCTCAAGCAGAGTCTTCGGACAAGGTGCCGTCGTAGCGGTAGCCAAGGTCTCGCCCCGATATTGTTGCGCCAATTGCAGGGCCTCCGAAAACTTCCGCTCCAGCGTCAGAATCCCAACCCGCAACCAGGTGATCAGTCCCACTGGGTCGGCCTCAGGCGGAACTGAAGAAAATTGTTTTTCGACCCCGCTAAGGTCGCCTGTCCAAAGGACCGCCACTGCCGCTTTCATTCCGGCGGCCTGTAACGACCGTGGCTCTGCGGCAAGTGCACGGTCAAAAATTTTTTCCGCTGCATCGAAATTGCGCTGAGCCATGTAGCTATAACCAAGGTTGCACAGAATGCCCACGTTCTTCGGATCCAATGCCGCAGCCTTTTCCAAATTCTCGGTCGATTCTATCCACTTACCCTGACGTCGCTGAATGGCGCCAATCGCCATGTAAGCCTCAGCTTCATTCGGCAACCCGCGCTTGGCGCTTTCAAACTCGGTGAGAGCGCGCTGGTAATCGCGGTCGCCATAATAGTAAGAGAAACCGAGTGCTAGATGTGCTTCGGGAAGATCCGGCTGCAATCGTAAAGCCTCCTCCGCGGTGCGACGCGCTTTCTCCCGCCGCGCCGGTACCGGGTCGAAGCTATGATACGCCCAGCTCTCCACCATAGAGAGACCGGCAAAGGCCAGAGCAAAGTTTGGATCGAGCTTGATCGCTTGTTCGAAAAGCGGCTCCGCTTTCAATGATGAATCGTGAAACATGTCCGTCCGGTTGGCGTAATCGTGGGCCTGGACGAAAAGGAGGTAAGCATTGGGATCTTGCGTCGGCCGGCGATCGAGCCGCGCCTTTTCATTCGGAGAAAGCTTCGCTTGCAATGTGTAAACAATTTTTTGTGCAAGATCGGTTTGGATGGCGAATACGTCAGTTAATTCGCGGTCGTAATCCTCCGCCCAAATGTGCTCGTCGGTATTGGCGTTGATCAGCTGCACATTCACGCGCACTCGATTACCGATGCGGCGAACGCTGCCTTCTAAAAGCGTGGCCACCCCAAGGGCTTTGCTAATGTCACGGGCGCTGCGGGCACCGCTGCCGCGATACGACATGACTGACGTGCGCGAAATCACCTTCAAATCGCCGATTTTCGAGAGGTTTGTCAGAATGTCGTCCTGGATCCCGTCAGCGAAATAGGCGTTCTCCGGATCGCCGCTTAGGTTTTCGAAGGGTAATACTGCGATGGACTTGTCGATGTTAGGGGCCGACGCCCGCGGCAAGAGGAAAAAACCCGCGGCTGCGGAAACGATCACGCCGGCTGCAACAAGGATGATCATGTTGCGACGAAGATGCGTTTCGGCGGCGGTTCCCTTGGTCGCTCGAATTCCTTCTGGAGTGACATCGAAAGCCCAAGCCAGTGTCAATGCGATAGGAAATCCAATCAGTAAGAGCACCACCACCAAACGGAACGTCCAATTTGGCAACTCCCAGGCCGGGAAAATTGCCGATCCCATCTGAATGATGAATCCTGCCGCAATGATGTAGGCGGCCGCGACGCGATAAACCTTTCGACGCTGCAACTCCTCGAAAAAGCCGCCGCTCATAGAAAGGAATTTAGATGGCTCGCGCACCGCGATCATAACTCAATTCGTTACTCCACAGTGATTACTACCTTTCCGCGAGCGTGGCCTTGTTCGAGATACCGAATCGCGTCAGGGAGTTCACTCAATTTATAGGTCCTATCGATGACCGGCTTCACTTTCCCGGACTGCATCATATCGGCCAGGATAGTCAGGTCGTTGTGGTTCGCGTCCGCCATCATCATGCCCATTTTTTGACTGGTGAATGGTGACAAGACCATCGTCTTAATCACCCGAGCGAATGGACCGATCCATCGGCTGTCATTTGGTCCGCCGCCGCCGACTATGACATAGATTCCCTTCGGCGTTAAAACGCGCCTGAACCCTGAAAGCGGCTGGGTCCCAACGTTGTCGACAATAACGTCATAACGCTGATCACCTTTGGTGAAATCCTCTTTCGTGTAATCGACGACGTGATCTGCTCCGAGCGAGCGCACAAGATCGACATTCCTGGTGCTGCAGACACCGGTCACATCGGCGCCGAAGGATTTCGCGATCTGGACTGCGAACGTCCCCACGCCCCCCGAGGCACCGTTAATCAAGACCTTCTGCCCCGGCTGAACCTTTCCCTTATCACGAACAGCCTGCAAAGCGGTGATGCCTGCAAT